>CAIQJD010000604.1 GCA_903872005.1 uncultured bacterium
CCCCGCAACAGGCGCAGGCGCTCTTGGAGCGCTTGCAGAGGTTGGGGCCAACCTGGCAGACGACGCTGAGCCAACTCATGGGCATGTCGCCGGCCGGCTTCGCCGAGCTGGCGCGGCAGGTGACGGCGCAGGAAGCGCAGATTCAGGCCGAGCAGTTGGCGGCGCAGCAGGCAGCCCAAGCGGCCGCGCAGCAGGCTGCGACGCCGACCAAAACGAAGACGCCGACCCCGTTCAGCCTTTCCGGCTATGTGGAGCAGGTCCAGGATATGCTGGATTCGATGGATCCAGTGCTGACCCACTCCGGCGAGTTCGTCTATCAGGACACGTTGTTGCGAATTACTGGCCGCGGCCTGGACTATGTCTTCTACCTCAACTACCATTCCGGCCTGATCTATGATGGGCCGGCCGGCTGGTGCTGGGAGCATAACTATGACCGGCGCATGGTGGCCGCCGGCGGCGGCTCCCTGGCGCTCTGGGATGGCGCATCGCGCGCTGGCCTCTACGCGTGGGATGGCGCGCGCTTCACCACGCCGGCTGGCCGCTATACGGCGATCATCAGCGCGACGGCCGGCATCACCCTGACCGACCGCACCGGCGTGGTGGAGACCTTCTATCCGCTGGGCGGCGCGTCGGCGGCCGGCCGGCTGCGTAGCATCGCCGACCGCAACGGGAACACGTTGAGTTTCGCCTACAATGGGCTGGGGCAACTGACGACGGTCACCGACACGCTGGGCCGGCAGATCGCCTATGTCTACGACGCCAACGGACGCCTGACAACGGTCTCGGACTTCAGCGGGCGCGTCGTGACGCTGACCTATGACGCTCTCGGCGATCTGGTGAGCGTCACGACGCCGGCCGTGGTCGGCGCGCCCAACAGCAATGACTTCCCGGCCGGCAAGACGACGCGCTTCACCTATTCCAGCGGCTTCAGCGACCAACGCCTGAATCACAACTTGGTGCAGGTGATCTCGCCCAACGAAGTCGCTGATGGCTCCCTGACGCCGCGCACGATCAACACCTACGGGGGCAGCGGGCTGGCGTTTGACCGGGTGACGGCCCAATCGTGGGGCGGAGGACGCACGAACGCCAGCGGCGCGCCGGCCGGCGGCGATGTGACCATCGTCTACAGCGGGGTGATCGGCGCGGATGCGCCGGCCGGCGCGGCCGGCAAGACGATCATCACCGATCGCGGCGGCCATGTCCTGGAGTTGTGGCATGATGGCGTCGGCCATCGCTTGCGCGACCGTCGCGTCGTCGGCGGCCAGACGCTGATCACCGACTACGCCTACAACCGCGATGGGCAGGTCACGCGCATCGTCTATCCGGCCGGCAACAGCATTGAGTGTCGCTACGATGATGGTGCGGCCGATCGGCTGGCGCAGGGGAACTTGCTGGAGCGCCGGCAGATTGCCGATGCGACGCGGGGCTGTGATGGATTCGGCGGCGCGCCGTGTGCGGCGCGGGCGACGACGTACACGTATGAGCCGGCGTCGCGCCGCGTCAGCAGCGTGACTGATCCCCTGGGCGCGACGATTCACTATGCCTATGATGGGCGCGGCAACCTGATGCAGGTGACGTTCCCGGCGGTCACGCTGGGGCCGGCCGCACCGCAGGCGGCCAGCGAGAGCTGGACGCGCAATGCCTGGGGACAGCCGCTCACCTATACCGACGCTGAGGGGCATGGCATCCGCTTCGAGTACTATGCCGAGGGGCCGGCGGCCGGCTATCGGCAGCGCGTCATCCAGGAGTTTGGCGAAGCGGCCGCGTTGGCCGACGATGGGACGGCCATGACGGAAGTGACGATGGAGTATGCCTACGATGCGGTCGGCAATATC
>CAIQJD010000605.1 GCA_903872005.1 uncultured bacterium
GCGCGGCCTGACCCGCCTGGCGCTGGAAGAAGCCGAGATCGTCGGCGACCCCTTCGCCGGCGCGTGCCGGCCGGGCTTTCGGCCGGCGCGTACCGGCATCTCCAACTTCGAGTTCGCGCCGAGCTTCTTGCGCCGCGCCGCGGTCGGCCACATCGTCGCCAGCCCCAAGCCGACGGACGCCTGCAAACGTTGCGGCATCTGCGTGCAAAATTGCCCGGTGAAGGCGATCAGCACGCCGGCGGCCGGCCCGGTGCAGATTGACCTGGGCCAATGCATTCGCTGTTATTGTTGCCACGAGTTGTGCCCGCATCGGGCGATTGTGCTGAAGCAGCCGTTGTTGGCGAAGTTAGCCAAATAAAAATCGAGAGCCGCAGGCCCCCCAATGCCTGCAGCTCTCTATTCAAAAAGGAGGAGAAGAAGAGACTCTCAACTGTTATCAGTATATGCGATGTGGCCCCGGCCTGCTGGACGCGAAACCTACGTTTGCCCTACGCTGCTCAGAAAGGCAAATCCTCTTCGCTGCCCGGCGCGCCGCCGGCCGGCGGCCCGCCGCCTTCGGCCGGGCCGGCTCCGCCCTTGTTGCCCAGGAAGCGCACCATCTGCGCCGTCACTTCATAGGATGCGCGCGCCTGGCCGTTCTGATCGGTCCAGATGCGCGGATTGCCCGTAGTCGGGTCGGCTGTCATCGTGCCTTCGATGAACACTTGCCGGCCTTTGCTCAGGTACTGGTTGCAGGTCTCAGCCAGTTTCCGCCATGCTGTCACGCGCCACCAGATGGTGCGTTCGCGCTTTTCGCCGCTGGTCTTATCGGCCCAAGCTTCACTGGTGGCTACGCTAAAGCTGGTGACCGGCGTTCCGTCTTGCATATAGCGCATCTGCGGATCACCGCCCAGGTTTCCGATGAGGATGATTCGGTGATACATGTCCTCTCTCCTTTGCCTGAGAATGCTGCTCGCGGGTATGGAACATCTGTTTCAGTGCAATCAATACTACCTCAAAACGCGCCGGCTGTCAACTTAACGCGCACAGAGGGGAGCCAGGCTCCCCTCTGTATCTCGCAGTGACGCTGCGCTCAGCGCGCGTCGCCCGCCAAAGCCGATGCGGATGCGGCGCTATTGGCGCACGAAGGTCACTCCGCCGGAAACCGACAGGTTGCCGCTCATCGTATTGCTGTCGGCCGACAGGGTCCCGTTGAAGGTGATCGCCGGCGCGCCGGGCATGCTCTGGATGATGTTGAGCGACACCGCGCCGGTGTTCACGTTGACCGTACCGTTGACGCTGGCAGTCACCGGCGTGCCGCCGGTATACTCCGAGTAGTCGCCGGCGACGCCGCAGACCGGCCCGCCGCAACCCAACGCCTCGGACAACTGCATGAAGTAAGCGCCAGAACCCCAGTTGCCGCTGATATTGCGCCGCGAGGGGACCGGCGTGGGCGCCGGCTGATTGACGTTGATCGTCACCTGCGCCGAGCGCACCGTGCCGCCGCAGTAGGCATAGAGCGTGAAGGTGGTCGTCTGATTCGGCTGCACCCAGCGCTCGCCGGGCGTCCCGACCCCGCCGATGCCGTTGTCAATCTCGACGCGGTCGGCATTGTCCACCTTGCCCCAGGCCAGGCGCACCGACTCGCCACGATTGATCGTGGTGCGATCGGCGCCGAAGCCGTTGATGACCGGGATACAGGGTACCGGCGTGGGCGCGATGGTGACAATGCTGGCCGTCAGGGTCGGCGCACGGTTGAAGGCCGCATTGGCCGGCGTGCGGAACTGCCACTGGCCGGCATGCCCGCCGGCCGCAGCCGGGGCGGCCATAGTGATGGTCAGCGTCGCCGAGCCGCCGGGGGCCACATTGGGCAGCGCGATGGCGTTCACGCTCGCCATGCTCTCGCCGCCGGCGAAGACGAGCTGGAAGCCGGAGTTCCAGGCGCAGTTGCCATCATTACGCACCGTCCAGGTCTTATTGAACTGCTGATTGGGCTGCAACTGCGTGCCATCCGGGATGGTCTCGCTGAGGAAAGTCGCCACATACTGGCACGGCACGGCCGTCGCGGTGGGCGGAACCGGCGTCGGCGGAACCGGCGTCGGCGGGACGGCGGTAGCCGTCGGGGCCGGCGGCTTCGTGGCGGTGGGCGCTGCCGTCGTAGGCGCGGCCGTCGGCGGCGCCGCGGTGGGAGCGACGGCCGTCGCCGACTGCGCCGGCGACTTGGTCGGCGGGACGGCGGTGGCCGTGACGATGATGGCCGTCGGCGCGGCAACGGTCGGCGCGGCGCCGGCTACCACGTTGATGACGATGGAAGCCCGCTCGCTCGTGACCTTGTCCTTGTTGATGGCTTGCACACTCAGCGTATGCGGCCCGACGCCAGCGGCGGTCCACTTTTGCAGCGCGCTGAATGAGGTCTGGGCGCCAGGAGCATCTGCGCCCCCGACCGGCGCGCCATCCACCAATAGCTCGATACGCGTGACGCCTTTCGCATCCGTGGCCGTAGCCTGGATCGTAATGACATCACCGACCGTCGCCTGTGTGTTGCTGGCCGGCGAGTCAATTTTGACGGTCGTTTTGGCCGGCGTCGGGGATGCGCCGCAGGCTGTCAGAGCAACCGTCAACAGCAAGACGAAAATGACCAACGATACGCGCTTCATCATCTGTATCCTCCTCACTTTGCGCAGCTACGTTCTAGACCGTCGGCCGGCATGCACGCCCTTACACACGAGCCGAATACCGACCATCAACAACAAATTGACCAGCGAACATCGCAGACAAGCCTACTTAAATTACTCCCTATATCGCTATTATATATCATAACCGCGTATTCTGTCAACTAGTTCATCATGAAGTTGGCCGAGCCATTTGCGAGGCCGCGCAAGGCGCGCCAAGCCTGGCGCGGCTCGGCCGGGCCAGGCTTGGGTTGCATCGGATCGGTTGACAGGGCAGAAGCAGCGTCAGCCGGCGTGGTGCAGGGCGCGCGCCGCAATGAAAGTCAGGCCATGCTCCGTCAAGGCCCGCGCCGTTGCGTTGACGGCGTCATGCTTGTCCAGGTAGTTGCGCTCCAGCGCCGGCATTAGGCCCTGCTCCAGCACGGCCGACTTGGGCATGAAGTAGTCGAGGATATCCGAAGGATGCGGACGCGCGCCGTCCACATCCGGGTCGCCGCCCTCGTGCTTGGCCGAGAGGTTGGGCACGCGGCCGGCCAGCTCCATCAGCTCGTCGCGGCGCAGATAGGGCTGGCGCACAATGCTCTTGAACGTCTCGGTGATATGATGCTCGAAGCGCAC
>CAIQJD010000606.1 GCA_903872005.1 uncultured bacterium
CGGCCGGCCGGCCAGCTCCAGCAGCGCCGCGGCCAGCGCCGCCGCGTCGCCCATGGGAGCCAGGACGCCGGCCTCGCCCAGGTATTCGCGGCTGACCGGCGTGTCGAAGGCCGCCGTCGGCAGCCCCAGGGCCATGTAGTTCAGCAACTTGCCGCTCCCCTCGGTGGCCGAAATCTTGGGGCCGACGGCGATGTCGCCCAGGGCCAGCATAGCCGGCGCATCGTCGTAGCGGATCGGCCCGCTGACGACAACCCGGCCGGCCACGCCCAGCGCCTCGGCCATGCGCTGGTAGCGCTCGATGTTGGGGAAGCCCATCAAGAGCAAATGCAGCGGCGCGGCGGCGCCGACGGCCTGCATCGCCTGCAACAGCAGGTCAATCCCCTGATAGGGGGCCAGCAGCCCCAGATAGACGATCAGTAGCGCCTCCGGCGGAATGCCCAGGGCGGCGCGGCGCGCCTGGCGCTCGGCCTCGCTCAGGCCGGCCGAGGGATAGAAGCGCGCCGTGTCTACGACATCGGGGGCCAGGCGCAGGCGCTCGGCCGGCGCGCCGAACTCTTCCACCAGCAGCCGTGCCGAATGCTGGCCGTTGGTCAGGATCAGGCGCGGCCGGCGATCAATCCAGCGCTCCAGCCGGCGCATAGGACGATAGGCCAGGCCGCGCGGGTTGAGGAAGCCGTGATCGGCCATTTCGCCGGTCAGGCTCCCCTGGAAATCGAAGAGCGCCGGCAGCCCCAGGAGCCGGCCGATGGCCGCGCCGATCAGCGCGCCTTCGTGCAGGTAGGCGTGGATGATCTGCGGCTTCCAGCGCCGCGCCGTGCGCCAGGCCAGGAAGAAGAGGAAGAGGTCCAGGGCCAGTTTGTGCCACGACGCGCCCACTTCGGCCGCGCGCCGCCAGGGGATGGGGGGCGTGCGGCGAATATCCAGGCCGGCCACATCGCGCCCGCTATGATAGGCGCACAGGACCAACTGATAGCCCCGGCCGGCCAGGCCGCGCGCCTGCTCCAGGATCCGCACATGGCAGCCGTAGTCGGCGAAGAACGACGTGGGCGCGATCATCAAAACGCGCCGCGCCGGCTCAGGCATGGCGGCCCCGCGTCCCCAATAAGATCGGCAGCGCGGCCAGCGCCGCCGCCACGCTCAGGCTGCCGCCGATCAGGAAAATCTGCTGTGCGGTGAGCCATCCGCCCAGGCCGGCGACGGCGAGCGGGCCGATGACGCCGGCGGCCGAGCCGACCGACGCTTTGATGCCCATGATGCGCGAGCGATGTGTCTCTGGCGTGATGTCGAGGAACAGCGCGCCCAGGGCCGGCACGTAGAGACCCTCGCCGATGCCCGAAACGGCGGCGAACAGGAGCGTTAATGGGAACGAGCTGAAGAAGGCGAGGCTGAAATAGAACAGCCCGATCAAAGCCAGCCCAACCAGAATCGGCAGCTTCCGCCCCAGGCGGTCGCCCAGCCGGCCCAGGCCGGCCTGCGTGAGCACCAGCGCCAGGCCGTACACGCCGATGACCTCGCCGAAGCGCGCCGTGGCCCAGCCCAGGTTGTCATAGAAATGAAAGACCATCTGGGGTTCGGTGAAGCTCCAGGAGAACATGACGACGAAGTCGCACGCGAGGAGCGTGGCGAAGAGGTAGAGCGGGCGGGGCAGCATTGCCCGGAGCGAGAGTTTCGGCGTTTGGGCGGCGCGGGGCGCCGGCGCGGCGGTGTGCGTTTCGGGAACCCACCGGATGGCCGCGACACACGCCAGCGCTCCCAGCGCGGCCGAAATCACGAAGGGGGCGGCAAATCCCCAGGCGTCGTACATCAGTCCGCCCAGCGTGGGGCCGAAGATGAAGCCGGCCATCGAGCTGCCCATCAGGATGCCGACCCATTGGGCGCGCCGCTCCTCGGGCATGAGATCGCCCACGACCGCGTTGGCGGCCGGAAAGAGGCCGGCGACCAGGAAGCCTTCGGCGGCGCGCACGGCGATGAAGCCGGCCACCGATTGGACGGCCAGGAAGCCGAGGTTGACCGCCACGAATCCGACCAGGCCGACCAGGATCAGCGGCCGCCGGCCGTAGCGGTCGGCCAGCGCGCCGGCGATGGGACTCATGATGAACTGGGTCACCGCGAAGGCGGTGATCATCAGGCCCATCGCGTTCACGCCGGCGCCGAATTCGCTCAGCCGGCGGCCGAAGATCGGATAGATCAGGCCGAAGCCGGTCTGCATCAGCCCCACGCTGAGGGCCAGCAGGAGGATGATGCGCCGCGCGCCGGCCGGTTCTACGGCCGGCGGTAGATTCTCAATGGAGATAGTGTCAGAATACACGGGTAATCATCCAGAACGGGACGCGCGGCCGGCGCGGCTTCGGTGGGATCGTCGTGTTGCGTTACCCCTGCAACGGGCTTCACGTCAGGGGCAGTGTAGCATCGTGCTTTGACGATGTGTGGGAGAGGGCGTCTCACCGCCGAGACGCAGAGGGCGCAGAGATAATCAGGCGAAGGCCGCCAAAAAATCACCTCCATCTGAC
>CAIQJD010000607.1 GCA_903872005.1 uncultured bacterium
CCACAGGTCGCGCGGGATGGAGAGCATGCCGCCGGCGCCGGTCGCCGGATCCAGCGTCAGTACAATCATCGTGTCGGTGCGGAAGGGGCCGGCTTCGCCCTGGCGTTGGTCCATGCCCATCAGAAGGATCGTAACGCGCTGCTGCGTCTCTGGCTGCGGCGCGGGGGTGGGGCCGGCCGGCGTTGCGCCCGGCGCGGGCTCGGTCGCCGGGGTGGCGGCATCGGGGCGCGGCGTGGCATCGGCGGGCGCTCCCGCCGGCGCGGCCGGCGTCGGTTGGCCTCCCTGAGGTTGGCCCAGGTTCAGGCCGGCCTGCCGGCTCAGGGCGGCGAAGGAAGGCAATTGCACGGAAGCGGCGACATAGCGCCGCGTCATGCCATAAATCGTGATACTGGCGTAGGCGGTCACAGCGATGATAGCGATGATGACGCACACAGCCAGGATGGTCGGCCAACGACTGGAAGCCGGCTTGGCTTTAGACCATGTCTGGTTCATGGATCCACATCCTTTGTTGCGGTCTCACTGTCCGCGGCGACAGCTTATCTTCAGACGCTGCGCCGCGCTTTTTCGTTCCGCAATACATTATTATAGCACAAAACGGCCCAATTGATGGAATATCCTGAACCTGCTCGTATCACCATCGTCGGCCCCTTCGGGCTATCGCCCAAAGGGACGATGCGCTATCGCGCCTTGCCCCTCGCGCACGCCCTGGCGCGGCGCGGCCATCCCGTCGCCTTCCTGCTGCCGCCCTGGGACGCGCCGGCCGACGCCGGCCGCGCCTGGCGCGACGCCGGGGTCGCCATCCAATGTCTCGCTCTGACCGGCGTGGGCCGGCCGCGCGCTTCGTTGCGCCTGGGGCTGCGCCTCTGGCGGGTCGTCGTGGCGACCCGGCCGGCCGTCGTTTATTGTTTCAAGCCAATTGGCTACAGCGGCCTGGTGGGCTGGCTCTTGCGCCAGTCGCCGCGCCGGCCGGCCCTGGTCTTCGACCTGGACGATCTGGAGGGGCGCGCCGGCTGGGCGGAGCGGGTCAGCCGCACGCCGGCCGAAGCGTGCCTGCGCGATGCTCAGGAGCGTTGGGCCATGCGGCGCGCCGATGCTCTGACGACGGCCAGCGTCGCGTTGCGCCAGATGGCGCTGGCGGCCGGCATGCCGGCCGAACGCGTGGTTCTGGTACGCAATGGCTGCGCGCCGGCTGGGCCGGGCGTCGGGACGCCAGCCTGGGAAGCCGAGCGCCGTCAGGCGCGCGTGGCGTTGGGCCTGGCCGCGGGCGAGCCGGCCGTCCTGTGGGGCGCGCGCCCCGACGATTTCCCGCCGGCGCGCCTGGCGGAGATCGCGCGCGCCCTGTGGGCCAGAGAGCCGGCGGCGCGGCTGCTGATTGCCGGCGCGGCCGCGCCAGGTCTGGCCGGGCCGGTCACGGAGCTGGGCTGGTTGGCGCCGGCCGACTGGCGCGCTGCCGTCCTGGCCGCCGATGTGGGGATGCTTCCGATGCAGGACTCGCCCTTGCAGCGGGCGCGCTGTCCGGCCAAACTGCCGCAAATGTTGGCCTGGGGGTTGCCCCTGGTCGCGCACGCGGTCGGCGAAGCGCCGGCCTACCTTACCGATGGCCTGACCGGCCGGCTGGTCGCGCCGGCCGACGATGCCGGCTTCGGGGCGGCCCTGGCGCAGCTCCTGGCCGCCGGCGGCCGGCAGAGCGACGCGGCG
>CAIQJD010000608.1 GCA_903872005.1 uncultured bacterium
CGCCGGCGGCCGGCAACATGCCCTTCGAGCTGGTGCGCGACCACCTGCAGCCGGACACGATTGGGGTCCTGGAGCTGGCGGCGAGCAACTCGCTGCCGGCCGTCACGGCCGGCCGCGACTATCTGGAGCGCCTGCTGGCTGAGCGTTCCCCCCAGGCGGTCCGCCCATGAGCGCGGAGACGCACAAGGCTCGCGAGCATGGCCTGGGTTGGGCGGACGCGGCCATCCTCCTCACCGTCATCATCTGGGGCGTCAACATGGTCGTCGTCAAGGCCACGCTGCGCCAGATACCGCCGCTGGCCTTCACCGCGTTGCGCTTCATCATCGCGTCCGTCATTGAGACCATCCTCCTGCACGCGCTGGGCGAGAATCTCAAGATGCCCTGGCGCGACATGCGCCGCATGCTGGCCCTGGCCCTCTTCGGCGTCGTCGCCTACCAGGGGTTGTTCATCCTGGGCATCGCCCGCACCACGGCCGGCAATGCGTCGGTGCTGCTGGCGACCATCCCGGTCTTCGTGGCGCTCTATAATGGCGTCATCAGGCGGCAGCGGCTTGGCGCCAACGTCTGGCTGGGCATCGGCATGACCTTCGCCGGCATCCTCGCTTTGACCCTGGGGCGCGGCCAGGCATTGCAGGCCGAATGGGATACCGTGCTGGGCGACCTGCTCATCATCATCGGCGCGGTCGGCTGGACGATCTACACCATCGGCGCGCAGTCGCTCATGCGCACCTATTCGCCGCTCAAGCTGACCACCCTCTCCATGTTGCTCGCCGCGCCGCTGCTGATGCTCCTGGCGCTGCCCGAATTTCTCAAGACAGACTGGGCGAGCGTCTCGCCTACCGCCTGGGGCGGGCTGGCCTACTCGGGGGTCTTTGGCATCGCCCTGGCTTACCTGCTGTGGAACACCAGCGTCAAGCACCTGGGGGACACGCGCACCTCGGTCTATTCCAACCTGACGCCCATCATCTCGCTGGTCACGGCCTGGTTCGTCCTGAGCGAGCGCCTGAACCTGCTACAGCTCGCCGGCGCGCTCATGGTCATCATCGGCGTCTCGCTGGCGCGCTTCGCCTTTGGCCGGCGCAAGAGGAGCGGGGAGCCATGAGCCTGCGGGGCAGATTGTTGCAACTGAGCTATCGGCTCGATTGCCATTACGGCGGGGCGCTCTCCGTGGGGCGCTGGATCATCGTCATCGGCCTGGGCATCGCGCTCATCGGGCTATTGCCGCGCGTGGGCTGGTCCCTGGCGGTCATCGGGATCGCCGGCGGCATGGCCCTGTTGACCCTGGCCTTGCTGGTCTGGGGCCGCGCCGCGCGCTACTACCATTTCCGGCCGGTCGCGCCGGCCGCCGCGCCGGTCGCGCCGGCCCCCATCCGTGGCTCGGATCACGTCAAGGTGCGCGTCAGCGGCCTCTTTTCCGTCGAAGGCCGCGAACACTTCTTCGCCGATGTGGAGGCGCTGTACCACTCTTTCGAGACGCGCGAGCACGCCGTGATGGCCTTCGTCCCGTTCAGCCGCTTCTTGCTGGGCGGCTCGCGCCCCGAATACAAGGGGATGTGGTACATTTTCTGGCAGCCGGCGCAGATAGAGGCCATCGAGGCCGGCGTCGTCGAACAGGGGCCGCGCCGGCGGCCGGCGCTGCGGATCGCCTACCGCGGCGCAAAGAAGACGGAATTCGTCTGCCTGGCCTTTGCCAGCGCCGAGGAATTGCAGAAGGCCGAGGCCGACCTGCGCTATGACCTGGCCGCGCGCCCGGCAGAATCGCACCCGAAGGAGAAACTTTAGCGCCATGCCCAATCCCAGGATCATCGTCAATCCAACCGCCGGCCGCGGCCGCGCCGACGAAGCCAAAGAGACCATCCGGCAGATTTACGCCCGCGCCGGCCAGCCGGTAGATATGTTGGTCACGACGCGCCCCCTGGACGCCACGCAATGGGCCTACGAGGCGGCGCGCGACGGCGTCCCCTATGTGGTCGGCGCCGGCGGCGATGGCACGGCCAACGAGATCATCAACGGGCTGGCGCGCTGGGTGCGCGATGGCGGCGATCCCGGCCGGCTGCCCCATTTTGGCGTGATCCCGGTCGGCACAGGCAACGACTTCGCCTACAATTTCCACCTGAGCGCGGATCTGGAAGAAGCGTGCGGCCGGCTGATGCGTGACCAGACGCGCGCCATTGACGTGGGCCTGGTGGAATCGGACGCCGAAGACCCGCTCTACTTCATCAATGGCGTGGGCCTGGGATTCGACGCCGTGGTCAACATCGAGAGCCGCAAGATCAAGCACCTGCGCGGCGTGACGGTCTACTTGCTGGCGGTGCTCAAGACGATCCTCTTCTACTTCCGCGCCCCGCGTTGCCGCGTCGGCCTGGCCGATCAGGCCGGCTTTGAAGACAATTTGATGATGATTTCGGTGATGAATGGGTTGCGCTTCGGAGCTACTTTCATCATGACGCCGGGGAGCCAGATTGACGACGGCCAGTTCAACTTCTGCTTCGTGGAACGTTGCAGCCGGCCGCAGATGTTCGCCCTGGTGCCGCAATTCATCAAAGGGACGCACCCCGGCCACCCCAAAATTCGCCTGACGACGGCGCGCGGGGCCACTCTGGAAGCCAACGAGCCGCTGCCTTCGCACGTGGATGGGGAAATCTACAGCGTGCGCTCGCGACGCTACGTCTTCTCGCTCCTGCCCTGGAAGCTGGAAATGATCTGTTGAGCGGCGCGCCGGCCGGGGTGTGTTTCATATTGGGGGACGGGCATCAGGGCTGTTGTAGCCTAGCCCCTTGTGGGCGTTTTGGCCCGGGTCAGACGCGCACAAGGCGCTATGCTACACACGCGCCCAAAAACTGAAACACACCCCGCCGGCCGCTTTGCGTTTCGCGCCGGCCGGATGTATGATGGGGTAGACGACTATGGATGAAGGGAGCGGAACGGACGATGGCGATTCCCGTCCAGGAGGCGCTTTTCCCCGCTGAGGTCACGCCGGCGCTCGGCGCCACGACCGAGCGGCTGCCGCGACTGGACACCCACCCGGAAATCTGCCGCCGGCTGTTGGACGTTTGCCGGCTGCGCGCCGGCGAAATCTGGGAAGACCCTGCGGCCGGTCATCGGGTAGGCGTCTTAGATGCCTGCAACCCCGTTGACATCCAGCATTTGATGGGTGGACAGAAGACTTCGTTAGTGATCAACGACCCACCCTACAATATCCCGGTCGGCGGCAGCGAATCGGCGAGCC
>CAIQJD010000609.1 GCA_903872005.1 uncultured bacterium
AGACCGTCGGCAAGCTGGTCGGTCTGGCCGTCTTCGCCTCCGACGCCCTCTCTTCCACCGCCTACGCCACCCAGGAAATCCTGGTGGCGCTGGCCGCTGCCGGCGCCATTGCCTTCGGCTACGCCTGGCCTGTTGCCATCGCCATCGTCGCCCTGCTCACCATCGTCACCATTTCGTACGAGCAGACTATCCACGCCTACCCCGGCGGAGGCGGCGCCTACATCGTTGCGCGCGACAACTTGGGCGAAGCGCCGGCACAGACGGCCGGCGCAGCCTTGCTGATTGACTACATCCTGACCGTAGCCGTCTCGATTTCCTCGGGCGTGGCGCAACTGGTATCCGCTTATCCGGCCCTATACGCCTACCGGGTGTGGTTAGCCGTCGCCCTGGTCCTCTTCGTCATGTTGGTGAACCTGCGCGGCGTCAAGGAATCTGGCTCCATCTTTGCCCTGCCCACCTACTTCTTCCTGGTCATGATCTTCCTGACCGTCATCATCGGTTTCGTTCGTCTGCTATCGGGCAGTCTCGGCAGTGTGATCGGGCCTCCAGAGCAGGAGATTGCCGTAACGCACAGCCTGGGCGTCTTCCTCCTGTTGCGCGCCTTCTCCGGCGGCACCACGGCTCTGACCGGCGTCGAAGCCATCTCGAATGGCATCACCGCCTTCAAGGAGCCGCGCAGCCGCAACGCCGGCGTGACCCTGATGATGATGTCCAGCATCCTGGGCGCCCTGCTGCTCGGCATCACCTTCCTGGCCCAACACATCGGCGCGGTCGCCTCGGAGAGCGAGACGGTCATCTCGCAACTGGCGCGCACGGCCTACGGCGGACGCAACGCCCTCTATCTGGCGACCATCGCAGCCACGACTGTCATCCTGGTCATGGCTGCCAATACCTCGTTCGCCGATTTCCCGCGACTGGGCGCTCTGCACGCCTCCGACGGCTTCCTGCCGCGCCAGTTGACGTTCAAGGGGAGCCGGCTGGTCTACTCTCAGGGCATCGTCACCCTGGCAGTCCTGGCGTCTCTCCTGATTATCCTCTTCCAGGCCAGCGTCACGGCGCTGATCCCGCTCTATGCCATCGGCGTCTTCCTCTCGTTCACGCTCTCGCAAACCGGCATGGCCCGGCGCTGGTGGAAAATCGGCCACCTCGCCCCGGGTCAGGAAGTCCGTGAGCGCGGGTCAACGTTGCGCTACGAGTCGGGTTGGCAACTCAAGTTGGTCATCAATGGGTTCGGCGCCATCTGCACGGCCGTCGTGATGCTCGTCTTCGCGATCACCAAGTTCCGCGAGGGCGCCTACGTCGTCATCTTCCTGGTGCCGATGCTGGTCTTCATCTTCTTCCGCATCCACGCTCACTACAAGAACGTGGCGTCCAACCTGTCCCTGGATCATTTCGCCGGCCAGGCGCCGGCGCGGACGCGCCACCGGGTCATCCTGCCCATCAGCGGCGTGCATCAGGGCACGCTCCAGGCCCTGCACTACGCCCGCGCGCTTTCATACGATGTGACCGCCGTGCACATTTCCATAGACCCGGCCGAAACGGAAAAGGTCTCCAAGAAGTGGGAGATGTGGGGTCAGGGCGTGCGCCTCGTCATCCTCGACTCGCCCTATCGGCTGCTCATCGAGCCGCTCCTCGACTACATCGAGATGGTCGCCGGCCACCGCCAGAATGGCGAATTGATCACCATCGTCGTGCCAACCTTCGTGCCGCGCCGGCGTTGGCACAACTTGCTCCACACTCAGACAGCGCTGGTGCTGCGGCTGGCCCTGCTCTTCAAGCGCGGCATCGCCGTGACCGATGTGCCCTATCATCTGAACTGATCGGCCTCGACCACCCCTCACGCCATCCTGAGCGACGCAGCCGTCGCATCGGGATGGCGTTGGCGCGCCGGCGTGGCGGTATGTCGGGTAGCATCGCCCCTTGTGGGCGTCTGAGAGAATCGGACGGCCACAAGGGCCGATACACCCTCAAACCCGATCGCCGAAAATGTGAAACACGCTCGGGACGGGGCGCGCAATGGACGAAATGGGGATGGTGATGTAGAATAGGTCGGCCGGGCAAAGACGCGCGTCAGAATGGATTGCGCGTCGCCAGGGTTTCATAGCTCTGGCCGGGATTCAGATCTTCAGACCAGATGACCTGGCAACCCAGGCGCAGGGCGCTGACAATGACCATCGCGTCCCAGAACGCGACGCGATAACGCTCCTGGAGTTGAATCGCGGCCAGGACGTCGCCGGCTTGCGGGCAGTGAATGCGCCATTGCGCCAGATCAGTGACAATCTGCGCGGCTTTCTCGCGCGACAGCGGTCGCGCGACCTTCTGTGTCACCGTGACATAGAATTCCTGTAGCACCTGAACACTCAGACAGCCCGTGCCAGACAACCAGAGCCCGCGCAATAGCTCACCGGCGCGTTGATGCTTCTGCCCTGCCGAGATGTCATGCGCGTACACCAGGACGTTGGTGTCAATGAACTGGAGCTGGTCAGATTCGCTCATGGAGCATCTCTCTGGCTATCGGGGCTTGACCGGCTGTACCCATATCGGTACCCTGATCGAGACACGCGAGATGTCGCCGTTGGGCTTCCATATAAGCATCCTCGCGTTCGACCAGTTGCGTCAGGGCCTCGACCATCAGTCCAGAAAGCGAAGCGCCCCGGCGTACGGCAATGAGTTTTGCTTTTAGCAGAACACTTTTCGAAAGCGATAGGGTCACATTCTGTTTTTCCATAGCATGCCTCCCATTGCATCACGTGAATGAGTGTATCACACAAACACGTGTAGGTCAAGCCTGAAATAGAGTTCGCTGGTATGCTTCGAAGGCAAAGGAGACGAAGGAGTCAACCATGTCACTAACGGCGGATGTGCTGGACGCCGATCTGGCGCCCGACTTTGCTCTCAGCGATGTCGCCGGCCGGCCCGTGCGCCTCTCCGACTATCGCGGGCGCAGCCATGTGGTCCTGGTCTTCAATCGCGGCGCTACCTGACCCTTCTGCCGCCGGCACATGGTGCAGTTGCACCAAGACTACGCCAAATTCACCGCCCAGGGCGCGGAGATCATGGTCGTCGCTCCCGAAGACCGCGAGGGACTACGCGCCTTCTGGCAACGCCTGGAGCTGCCCTTCATCGGCCTATCTGACCCGCTGCACGCCGTGGCTGACCGCTACGGCCAGGAAGTCAATATGATGAAGCTGGGGCGCATGCCGGCGCTCTTCGTCGTGGACAGGCTCGGCCGGCTGCGTTATCAGCACTATGGCAAGAACATGGGCGATATCCCGCGCAACAGTGAAATCTTGAAGCTCCTGGAAGAGCTGAACCGGGCATGAGCGAGGGCGCTTCTTTTCGCTTCGAGCGCGGCCGGCCGGTCTATGCGCCGCCCGGCGTTCTGGAGGCGAGCTGGTTTCACCATTTCCTCGTGGCGCTGAATCGGCCGGCCGCGTGGCCGCGCCCGGCCGCATGGGCCCTGGCCCTGGCGCTGATCGCCGGCGTCGGCGGCCTGTGGAGCCTGACGGCCGGCCTGGCCTGGGGCGGCAGCGCCGCCGGCGCGTTGGCGCTCCTGGCCGGCGCGGATGCCCTGCTCTTACGCAGCCTGCCGCGCTTGCGGCTCTCCTTCGGCCCCGTGCGCCCACAATTCTTCATCTTGCTGGTGCCGCGCCTGGCAACGGCGCTGGCCGGCGCGCTGCTGGCCCTGTGGAGTGGGCCGGCCCTCGCGTGCGCCATCGCCGGCGGGGTCAATGCTATCGCTTCGCTGGCGCTGGCCTGGGGAAGCCTCATTGAGCCGGGCCGCGTGACCCTCACCACCGTGCGCCTGCCTGCGCTCTCCGCACTGCGCCTGCTGCACATCAGTGATCTGCACGTCGAGCGTTTCGGCCGGCGCGAAGAGCATCTGCTGGAACTGGTCGAGGCGCTCCAGCCCGATCTGATCGTGGCGACCGGCGACTACGTCAACCTCTCCTGCGCCGACGATCCCATCGCGCACGCCGCGGCGCGCCGCGTCCTGGAAGGGCTGCGCGCGCCGGCCGGCGTCTTTGCCACCCTGGGCAGCCCGCCGGTGGATCGCTACATCGCGCCAATTTTCGAGGGATCAGGCGTGCGCTTGCTGCGCGATGAGGGCGTCCTGGTGGAAGGGCCGGCCGGGGAGCGGCTGGCGCTCCTCGGCATGGATTGCAGCCACGACCGCGCCGAGGATGAACGCGTCCTGGCCGGCCTGAGCGCCGCCGCGCCGGCGGACGCCTACCGCATCTTGCTCTACCATTCGCCCGACCTGGGGCCGGTCGCGTCGGACTATGGCATGGATCTCTATCTCTGCGGGCATACCCATGGCGGGCAGATTCGCCTGCCCGGCTATGGCGCGCTGGTCACGTCGTCGCAACTGGGCAAGCGCTTCGAGATGGGGCGCTATCAGGTGGGGCGTACCTTGCTGGTTGTCAGCCGCGGCGTGGGCCTGGAAGGGTTGGGCGCGCCGCGCGTGCGCTTCCTCTGCCGGCCGGAAGTCATCCTCTTCTCTGCACGCGACGCGGACTGCAACAGGAGTGGTTCCGCAGATCTCAAGTGATGACTGTAGCATCGGCCCTCGTGGCCGTCCGAAACCCCAGACGCCCACAAGGGGCGATGCTACG
>CAIQJD010000610.1 GCA_903872005.1 uncultured bacterium
ACGCGGACGAACGCGGACTCATATCTGCGGGCGTCCGCGTTCCCTGTGCTGACGCCCGCGTTACATCCATCCCCCATCTCTTCCTCCAATATATCGCATGTCGCTATATTGACAAACGCTATAGCGTGTGGTATTATATCTGTAGACGATATAGCGAGAGGGGATATAGTGGACGCTATGAACGGAACCATCGTTCGCCACTTACCGCTCACCGAATCTACCTGTTATATCCTGCTGGCGCTGTCCGAGCCGTTGCACGGCTACGCGCTGATGCAGAAAGTGGAAGCGATGAGTCAGGGTACCGTGAAGATTGGGCCGGGGACGCTCTACACGGCGTTCTCGACATTGGAGAAAGACGGCTTGATCGTCAAAGTGGGCGAGACAGAGCGGCGTAAGTTGTATCAATTGACGCCGAAGGGGCAGTCTGTGCTACGCGAACATTTGCGCCGGCTGAGGATCATCTGCGCCGCCGGCCACGCCATCGGGCATCTGGGCGCGCTGTCTGAGGAGGGAGAAGTATGAGCAACGCCACGTTGGAAAAGTATCGTTGGTTCTGGGCCTGGGATGATGAGAAAGAAGAAGCCTGGCTGCGCCAGATGTCGCAAGCCGGCTGGCATTTTCAGCGAGTGCGCTTTCCGGGGCGGTATGTCTTTGCGGCCGGCGAGCCATGCGACTATGTCTACCGCATGGATTTCAATACGGTTGCCAGGGACTACCAGCACTACCTGCAGCTCTTCCGCGATGCCGGCTGGACGCATCTCGGCGTGTACGGCAATTGGCAGTACTTCCGCATCGAGGCGCGCGCCGGCGATGACCCGCAGATCTTCACCGACAACGCTTCCAAGATCGCCAAGTACCAGCGCGTCATGCTGGCGTTGACGCCATTCATCGCCATGTGGACGATCTTCATGCCGCGGATGGCTCGGAATGCCATCCCGTTGTTTCAGGCGTTCAGCTTCATCGCCTTCCTGCTCTATCTGGTCTTCATCTTCGCCATCATCATGCTGGCGCGCCGCATCGGCCAACTGAAAAAGATGCAGAAATAGGCCGGCCGCGCGCAGAAGCATGGAAAGCAGATGGACAAGCCGGCCGTTCCGCGCTATAATTCCGGGTGTCTGCATCTCGGCGGAGGAGAGAATATGAGCACCGCGCCGGCCGTCACAACCGAAGAGTGGAACGCGCTACAAGAGGAGAACCGCCGGCTGCGCGCCGCGTTGCCGGCGCCGCCCAGCCTGACGGAGCCGGCGCAGGAAGATTGGACCACCCGCCTGGCGCGCCATGGCGTGCTGCGTTACGAGACGCGCCCGTTGGCCGACATCCGCCGGCTGATCATCCATCAGAGCGGCCTGCCGGCCGAGGTGGGCGCGGAGCAGATCGCGCGCTATCATGTGGAGCGACGCGCCTGGCCGGGCATCGGCTATCACTACTTCATCCGCGCCGACGGCGAGATTCTCAGGACCGAGCCGCTAGAGTGCATTGCGTATCACGCCGGCCGCGCCAATTCGTATGCCGCCGGCATCTGTCTGGCCGGCCGTTTCGACGCCGCTCCGCCGCCGGACCTCCAGTTGGAGGCGACTGCGTCGCTGGCGGCCCAGCTATGCGGCCGGTTGGGCATCCATGCGGCTCTGGGCGGCATCCTGGGACACAGCGAGATCGCGCCCGTGGCCTGCCCGGGCCGACAATGGCTGGAAGAGGCGCGCTGGCGCGACCCATTGTTGGCGCGCATCGCCCAGCTACAGGAAGCCGGCCGACGCCGGCAGACGCGCGCCATCGGCCATTACATCCTGTTCTGGAGCGATGCAGAGCAGTGGGATGCCGAAGCCTGGGATGCCGCGCGGCCCTATGTGGAGCGCTTCCGCCCGGTGTGCGGCTTTTCGGTGGAGAGCGCCGCGTCGGCCGAATTCGTCACCCTTGTGGGGGATGAGAGCCATTTCCCGGCGGGGGTCGAGGAGCAATTGCGCGCCGCTGGCTGTAGCGTGGAGCGGCTCGTCCCACGCGGCGACATGGGACTGGCGGAAGTCTTCGACACGCTGGTAGCGGGCGGCCGGCGTTTCCTGACGCTGAACCTATGACCGACGACGAAGTACGCGCCGAGCGCCCGTCCGCCTATCGCGTGGCGTTGCCGGCCTTTGAGGGGCCGCTCGATCTCTTGCTGCACCTCATTGAACGGGAGGAGCTGGACATCACAGCCATCTCCCTGGTGCAGGTCACAGAGCAATACCTGGCCTATGTGCAGCAGCTCCAGGCGGTGCGCGCCGAGATGCTGGCCGACTTCCTCGTGATTGCGGCGCGCCTGTTGCTGATCAAATCGCTGGCACTATTGCCGCGCCCGCCGGCCTTGCCGGGTGGGGAGCCACAGGAAGACCCGGGCGAGCAGTTGGCTCGCCAATTGCGCGAGTACAAGCGTTTCAAGGTCGTGGCGCAGGGGCTGGCCCAACGCGAAGAAGCGCATCTGCGCTGCTTCGTGCGCGTGGCGCCGATGCCGCGCCTGCAGGCCAAGACCGATCTGGAGGGGCTGACGCTGGAGGCGCTCTGGGAAGCGGCGCGGCGCGTTCTGGCGGCGGAGCCGGCCGGCCCGCCGGTCAGCGGCGTCGTCAAGCCCTTCACGATCACCATTCAGCAGCGCGCCGACGTCATTGTGCGACGGGCGCATGCCGGCGAACGGTTCACCTTCCGCTCGCTGCTGGAAGACGCCGGCTCACGGGTCGAGGTCGTCGTCACGCTCCTCGCCGTATTAGAATTGCTGAAGCGCCGGCGCATTGCCGTGCAGCAGGAGAGCCTCTTCGGGGAGATTTACGTCGAAGCGGCCGCCACGCCGCCCGACGGGCCGGAATTGATAGAAGACCAACAAGAAGAACAAGAACAAGAAGAAGAGATAGAAGGTTGATGGCCGATGTTTGAACTGGTGTTTCTGGGCACTTCCGCTTCTGCGCCTTCCATGCATCGGGGCCTTTCGGCAGCGATGCTGCTCCACAAAGAATATCGCTTTCTCATTGACTGCGGCGAAGGGACGCAGCGTCAGTTGTTGCACAGCGGGCTGGGCTTCAAGCGCCTGGATAAGGCGCTGCTGACCCATGGCCATCTGGATCACATCCTGGGCCTGGCCGGCCTGGCTTCCACGTTCGCCCGTTGGGAGATGATCCCGCGCTTTGAGATCTTTGGCGGCGATTGGGCGTTGGAGCGCGTCCGCGCGTTAATGCAGATCGTCTTTGGGCCGGGCCGGCCGCCCATCGAGATCGAGTACTACGAGCTGCGCCCCGGCCTGGTCATGGAAGATGACACCTTTCAGTTGTTTGCCTTCCCGGTCTCTCATCGTGGCAGCGGCAGCCTGGGCTATACGTTTCAGGAGCGGACGCGTCGGCCTTTTCTCAACGATAGAGCGGAGACTTTGGGCGTGCCGATGGGGCCGGAGCGCGGCCGGCTGGTGCGCGGCGAGACCATCCAGCTCTCCGATGGCCGCTGTGTTGGCCCAGAGGATGTGTTGGGGCCGCCCATCGCCGGCGCCAAGCTGGTCTTCGTCGGCGACGCCGGCCAGACCGACAACCTGGTCGCCTCGGCGCGCGATGCTGACTTGCTCGTCATCGAATCCACGTATCTGGAAGAAGAGCGCGGCCTGGCGCGCGAATTCGGCCATCTGACGGCGCGTCAGGCGGCTCAGTTGGCGAAAGACGCCGGCGTGCGCCATCTGGCGCTCACCCATATTTCGCGCCGCTATCCGGGGCAGATGGTGCAAGATGAAGCACGCGCGGTCTTCCCGGATGTCAGCGTGGCGCGCGACTTCGATTGTTTTCGCGTGGCGCGCGACAAACCGATCACGCGCACGCGTTACCCTGAAACCCAATCGGCCGGCGGCTGAGAGCGCCTTCCGCCGGCGCGCGCGATGACGGATGGTTCCCATGCGTAAGACAGCCTGGATTGGACTCGCCCTGGCCTTGCCGGCGGCCGCCGGCG
>CAIQJD010000611.1 GCA_903872005.1 uncultured bacterium
GATCCGCGCAGCAAGACTCTGGGACTATCACAGTCAGTGGCGCGCGGCCGCTCCGTTGCATCTCTGGCCATTGTGGCCCACGAGCTGGGGCACGCCAAGCAGGACGCCGAAGCCTATGGGCCGCTGCGGCTACGCGGCGCGCTCGTGCCGGCCGTGAGGGTGGCTTCCTGGGTAGGGCCGCTGATCTTCTTCGCCGGCTATCTCTTGGGGTCGTCCCCGTTGGCCTGGGTTGGCGTGGTCGCTTTCGGGGCCGGCGCAGTCTTCGCTCTGGTGACGCTGCCGGTGGAGTTCAACGCCAGCCGGCGCGGCCTACAGTTCCTGCAGAACTACCAGTTGGTGGATGGCCGCGAGTTGAGCGGGGCCAAACGCGTCCTGGACGCTGCCGCGCTGACCTACGTGGCGGCCCTGGCCCAGGCGTTGGGTACGCTGCTCTACTACGTCTTCTTGCTGACCGGCTTTCGCCGCCGCGACTGAATGAGGGACGGTTACCGTAGAGGCGCAGAGGTCGCAGAGTTATAGACGGGAAGGGGTCAGGCGCTCCCTTTTCCTTTCTCTCTGCGCTCTCTGCGGTGCATTTCTTTGGGTGCGCCAGGAGGAAAGATGCGGTATTCCCGTCCGTTGATACCCCGCCGGCTGCTGGCCGGCGTCATCGTCCTGGTTTCCATCGCTATCCTGGGCTGTCAGGTCGCCGGCATTCCGCTGCGCCGGCAGCCCACGCCAATGCCGCCGGCGACGCCAGCGCCGGCCACCGATACGCCGGTCCCCACCGCTACCCCGAGCATCACCCCCACGCCGGCTCCAACCCAAACGCCCATCATCATCGTCGTGACAGCAACCCCCGACCCGAAATCCCTGGCGCCGGCGGCCGACGTGGAAGAAGAACTTATCATCGCGCTCTATGAAAAAGTCGCGCCCAGCGTGGTGCATGTCACCAGCCGCACCGTCCGCATGAGCTTCTTCTCTGGCAGCACGCCCGAAGAGGGCGCCGGCTCCGGCTTCCTCTTCGACAACCTGGGCCACATTGTGACGAACTATCACGTCATCGAAGGCGCGCAGAGCATCGAAGTCAGCTTCGGCGAAGACCTCACGTTGCCGGCCACCGTCATCGGTCAGGATCAGCCCAATGATCTGGCGGTGCTGAAGGTGGACGTGCCGGCCAGCCGTGGCCTGCACCCCATTGAGTTGGGGACGGTCAAAGAACTGCGCGTCGGCCAGCGGGCCATCGCCATCGGCAGCCCCTTCGGCGAATTCGACCGCACTCTGACGGTGGGCGTCATCAGCGCGCTGGAGCGCACGCTGCAACTGGACGACGGCAGCATCATCCACAGCGTGATCCAGACCGACGCGGCCATCAATCCGGGCAATTCGGGCGGGCCGCTGCTGGATTCGCGCGGCCGGCTCATCGGCGTCAACTCCGCCATCGTCTCGCCCAGCGGCGCGTCGGCCGGCATTGGCTTCGCCATCCCGGTGGATATCGTGCAGCGCGTCGTCCCGGTGCTGATCGAGCGGGGGCGCTATCCGCATCCGTGGGTGGGCTTCGAGGGCTATTCGATCACGCCGGCCCTGGCGCGCCGGCTCTTCTTGCCGGTCTCCAACGGCATCTTGATCGCGCGCGTCGCGTCGGGCGGCCCGGCCGAGGCGGCCGGCCTGCACGGCGCAAACCAGGAAGTACGCCTGGGCAATATCGTCTTGCTGACCGGCGGCGACATCGTGACCAGCCTGGACGGCAAGCAGATGCGTAGCCAGGAAGACCTGACCGCCTATCTGACCGAATTCGGTGAGATTGGGCAGAAGATCATGCTGACGATCCTGCGCGAGGGTCAGACGCTGCAAATCCCCATGACGCTGACCGAAGAGCCGGCCCCGTAGGGTGCGCCCTGGCGCACCGCCTTTCCGCGCTGCCGGCCGGCGGTGGGTCGGGGATCCACCCTACGGCTCTAACACAACTCTAACACCCCTCTAACGCGATTCTAACGCTGGCCCGCTATAGTAGAATCTGTAAAGAGCGAATCATCTGGCGGCCGGCAATGCCGCCGTTGCTGAAACAGAGGAGGCTACTATGGCAAACATCATTCGTTGGGAACCGTTCAATGAGCTGGTTTCGTTGCGCGACGCGATGGATCGCCTGTTTGAAGAGAGCATCATCCGGCCGCGTGGCGTGATCGAGTCCTTCGCCGAGGGTCTGGCCGTGGATATGTACCAGACCAAAGACGAAGTGATCGTCAAGGCGGCCATCCCCGGCGTCAAGCCGGAAGACCTTGACGTGTCGGTCTCGAACGACATCCTGACCATTAAGGGCGAGTTCAAGCAGGAAGAGAGCGTCGAGCGCGAGAACTACATCCGGCGCGAGCGCCGCTTCGGCTCCTTCAGCCGGGCGCTGCCCTTGCCGATGCCGGTGGATGTCGAGAAGGCCAGCGCCGAATTCGAGCATGGCGTCCTCAAGTTGGTTTTGCCCAAAGCTGAGGAAGTCAAGCCCAAGACCATCGAAGTCAAGACCAAGTAGATGCGCTGCGAAGAGCGCAGAGGGAGGTTACGGACATGGCTATGGATCGTTGGGAACCGATGCGGGACTTCATGACCTTGCGCCAGGCGATGGATCGCCTGTTCGATGATGCGATGGTGGGGCCGCGGGCCGAGCGCGGCAGTGAGCGAGTCATCAAGCTGCCGATTGACGCCTATGCGACCGAGAACGAGCTGGTGATTGTGGCGCCGGCGCCGGGCGTTGCGCCCGATTCCGTGGAGATCACCATCGAGGGCGACACCCTCACCATCAAGGGCGAGATCAAGCCGCCCCTGGAGAATGTGAACTACATCTATCGCGAGCGGGCGTTTGGCCCCTTCATGCGGACGCTGACATTGAACGTGCCGGTGCAGGCGGACAAGGCCGAGGCGTCTTTCGAGCATGGCCTGTTGACCCTGACCATCCCGAAAGCCGAGGCGGTCAAGCCGAAGGCGATCAAGGTGAAGGCGGCGAAGTAGCTGGTAGAAGCCGAAAGACCTCACCCCATTCCCCTGGCCCCGTTCCCCTCTCCGTGTACGGAGAGGGGAACGGGGTTGGGGTTAGGGGAGAGGTCTACATCTCCCCGGCGATGAACTTCTCGGTCAACTGGCGCGCTTCGTCGTCGGTGTACTGCACCGGCGGCGTCTTCATGAAGTAGGACGATGGCGCAGTCAGCGAGCCGGCGATGCCACGATCCATGGCCAGCTTGGCGCAGCGCACGGCGTCAATCACCACGCCGGCCGAGTTGGGCGAATCCCACACTTCCAGTTTCAGCTCCAGGTTCAGCGGCACATCGCCGAAGGCGCGGCCTTCCATGCGGATGTAGCACCACTTGCGGTCGGTCAGCCACGGCACATGGTCCGAAGGTCCCA
>CAIQJD010000612.1 GCA_903872005.1 uncultured bacterium
GTGATTGATAACTCCGGCCAGCCGGTGCGCTGCCACAAGCTGGGCGGCGCGGGGTACATCAGCTCGAATATCGCGGTCTATCCGCCGCACGACCTGATGATCTGGGAATTGCTGGAAGCGCACCGGTATGATGAGGCGCAGGCCGAGTTCGATCGGGCGAAGAACATCTTGCAGCCGTATGCGGTGAAATCGCACGCCATATCGGGCGGCTACCGGTTCCCCAAGGGGTTGTTGGCGGCGTTGGATCGGCCGGTGGGGCCGCCGCGCCCGCCGACCCTGGCGATGGACGCCGGCGAAGTTGCCGAGCTACGCAAGGCGATCCAGGAATTGGGCTGGAAGTAGTCAACCAAGAATCATCGAAGCAGGAGAGTACCAAATCATGAATCGCCAAGAATGCAGGAAGTACATCCGCGGCACCATCGCGACGATTCCGACGCCCATGGACGACCAGTGCCGGTTGGATCTGGGGCGGATGGCCGAATTGACCCAATGGTGGGTGTCGCAGGGGTTGGGGACGCCAACGACCCCGCTGAAAGTGGCCGCGGCGATGGGCGAAGGCCCGGACCTGAGCGATGAGGAATGGCCGAAGCTGTTGGAGACGGTGGTGAAGGCGGCCGGCGCGCAGGCGACGGTGCTGTGCGCGATCCAAACCAAGGACACGATACGCACCATCGAGGATGCCAAGATCGCGCAGGGCCTGGGCGCGAAGGGTTTGCAGATTGATCTGCCGATCTTCCATCACTCCAACCAGGATGACTACGTGCGCTATTTCAGCGACATCTCGGCGGCCATTGACATCGGCATCATGATCTACAACACGCACTGGTTCGGCGTGCCTTCGATGACGGCCAAGACCATGTTGCAGTTGGCGAAAACCGAGCATGTGGTTGCCATCAAGTGGGACGTGCCGCAGGGCGAGGACTACGATGCGATGCAGGAATTCGCCGGCGTGGTCAATGTGATTGACAATTCGGGCCAACCGTTGCGCTGCCACAAGCTGGGCGGCGCGGGGTACATCAGCTCCCATATCGCGGTCTATCCGCCCTACGACATCAAGATCTGGAAGCTGTTGGAGGAACACCGCTATGACGAAGCCCAGGCGGAGTGGGATCGCGTGGAAGGGGTGTTGCAGCCGCTCAATGTGAAGGCGGCCAAGCGCTCCGGCGGGTACCGCTTCGTGAAGGGGATGATGGCGGCGATGGGCATGCCGGTGGGGCCGACGCGCCCGCCGACGCTGCCGATGGATGCGGCGGAGATCGCCGAGCTGCGCGAAGGGCTGATCAAGCTGGGCTGGACCAAATAGGCGTCTCGCGCCGGCCGATACAGCTTTGTTCACAGACTTCCGGAGCTTGAGGTCCAGGCTTCGGAAGTCTGTTTTGCAGCCGGCCATATCCCGACGCCCGACGGGGCGTCAAACGCGCAGGAGTGGGATGGCAGATGCACCGATCTGCCCGGGGCGGCAGGATGATGTTTGCGGGGCGGCCGCGTGCGGCGGCCAGGCGGAGGGGAGGCGCAAGATGAACAGGCTGGTTAAGCGAAGCGTTGAGATGTTGGCGCTGTTGGCGGTGGTGGGGCTGGCGCTGTGGCCGGCGCTTGCGGCGGCTGCGCCGGCGCGCCAGACGATGGAGCTGGTGTTGCAGAACGGGCTGAACGGGTATGCCGGCTGCGTGGATACGTACATGGACCGTTGGGGCGCCACGACGCCGCATGACGCCAGCAATCTGAGCGTGCAGTATACCAGCGCCAACCACGACACGCGCTCGGCGTTGGTCAAGTTCGACCTGACGCCGCTGCCGGCCGGCGTCAATATCCTGTCGGCGTCGTTGAGCCTCTACGCTACGTATACCGACGCGGCGACGCCGCTGACGATTGGGGCGTATCGTTTGCTGCGGGAATGGGTCGCCAGCCAGGCGACCTGGAACGAGGCGGCTGCCGGCGCGCCCTGGGGGCTGGCCGGCGCGCGCGATACGACCAGCGACCGCGATGCGGCGGCGACGACGACGGCTATCGCGTCGTCGGTGAATGGCTGGCTGAGTTTTGACATCACCGAGAGGGTGCGGGAATGGGCCAGCGCGCCGGCGCAGAACGCCGGCATGATCCTGCTGGCGCAGAGCAGCGGCACCGGGGGAAATGCGCTCTTCTCGTTCATTGATTCGCATCTGGGGATGGCGACGTTGCGGCCAAAGCTGACGATCCTGTACGACGCCGGGCCGGCCTTCACGGCGACGACGACGCCGACGCGGACGGCGACGCCTTCGCCTACCGCGACGCGCACTTCTTCGCCGACGGCATCGGCCAGCCCGGTCGCCACGGGCGGGACGCTGGTGTTGCAGAATGGGTTGAACGGATATGCCGGCTGCACCGACACCTACATGAATCGCTGGAGCAGTAGCACGAATTATGGCGGCGGAAACAGTGTGGTGGTCGAGTATTCGTCGTCGAGCGATATCAGCTCGGCGCTGCTGTCGTTCGATCTGGCGTCGTTGCCGGCCGGCGCGACGATCAGCTCGGCGCGGCTGACAGTGACAGCGACTACGGCGCAGAATGATCCGGCGTTGACGATCCGGCTGTATCGGTTGCGGCGGGCGTGGGTCGGCAGCCAGGCGACGTGGAATGCGGCGGCGAGCGGGCAGCCGTGGGCGGCCGGCGGGGCCAACGACACGACCGCCGACCGCTACGCGACGGCGACGGCGAGCGCGGTCACCGTCGGGATCAACACGCCGGTGGAATTCGACATAACATCTCTGGCGACGCTGTGGGCCAATACGCCGGCGCAGAACTTCGGGATGATCTTGCGGGCCGAAGGGACGGCCGGGCCGCTGAACAAGGCGCTGTATTCTTTCGTCTCTTCGGAGGCGGCCGGCGGGAGCGTGACGCCGCTGCGCCCGAAGCTGACCATCGTCTATACGCTGGCCGCTGTATCGCCGACGGCGACTCGGACGGCCACGCAGACGCTGGCCCCGACGGCGACGCAGACTGTCGGGGAGCCAGGTCCGACCGGCACGGCGACCGCGACGCCGACCAGCAGCCATACGCCGACGGGGACGGCGACGCGCACGCCGACCCGGACGCCGACTTTTACGCGGACGCCGACGAGCGGGCCGGCGCTGGCAACCCTGGTGCTGCAACAGGGGTTGGATAGCTACGGTGGGACGCGCGATACGTACCTGGACGGATACGCGCCGAACACCAATCGCGGCAATGACCCGGAAATGATGATGCGCTACGAGATGGGGCTGAACAAGCAGACGTTGCTGGTCAAGTTCGGGCTGAATCCGTTGAACAATCTGCCGGCCGGGTCGGTGATCCAACAGGCGGTGCTGGGGCTGTGGGTGACGAGCCAGAGCAATGGCAACTATTTGTGGATCAACAGCTATCGGGTGGTGCGGTCATGGGGGGAGACGGAGGCGACGTGGCTGAACGCCAGCGCCGGCAATGCCTGGGCGGAGCCGGGCGCGCTGAACGTGGGCGGCGATCATGTGGCCGAGACGTCGGCGCGCGGCGAGCTGGATAGCGCCGGCAACTGGTTCTATCAGGACTGGACTTATCTGATTCCCATCTGGCGCGCCGATCCCGGCCTGAACTACGGGGCGGTCTTCACCAGCACCAACTGGGGCGCGACGGTGACGTACCATTTCGCCACGTCGGAGAATGCCACGCCGGAGATTCGGCCGCGGCTGGTGATCACGTACACGCTGCCGATGGCGACGCCCACGGCGACGCCGGCCAAGCGGATGTGGCTGCCGTTGATCGTGAAGGAGCGCGCCGGCGTGCTGTGAGGCCGGCGGGGGTGAGATGAGCCTCGATACACTGTTGGGAGAGTTGCGCCGGACGCCGGCGTTCATGCGGAACGTGAGCGCGTGGCGCGTGACGCCAGCGCGGCCGGCGCGCAGCGCGCCGTTCCCGGCGGGCCTGGATGGCCGGCTGGTGGATGCGCTGGCGCGGCAGGGGATCAGCCGGCTGTATGCCCATCAGGCGGCGGCGGTGGAGCGGGCGCTGGCCGGCCGACACGTGGTCATCGTCACGCCGACGGCTTCGGGGAAGACGCTGTGCTACAATCTTCCAGTGGCGCAGATGTTGCTCGACGAGCCGGGGGGACGCGCCCTGTATCTCTTCCCGACCAAGGCGCTGGCGCAGGACCAGCAGCACGAGGTGAGCGGCCTGCTGACGGAGATTGGGCTGGGGGGCGCGGCGCGGCTGTATGACGGCGACACGCCGGCGGGGGCGCGGCCGGCCA
>CAIQJD010000613.1 GCA_903872005.1 uncultured bacterium
ATGCTCGGGGTGTCGAGCCATGCGTGGAAAGTGAATTTCTGCAAGTTCACCAACGAGACCCGAAACGGTCTGGAGGACTCCAGCCGCCACGAGGGGCTGCCCCATGCGGGGTATCAGTCCCGGGTGATACGCAGATTGCCGAACCTGTCCACCAGGGCGCGGTAGTTGGGGTGCAGCACTGTGGTAGAGTCCACTTCTTCGATCACCGCCGGCCCATGCACGACCGCGCCGGCTCCCAGCCGGTAGCGATCATAGATAGCGCAATCCACGTACCCGCCGGCTTCGGCGAAGTAGACCCGCCGATCCGCCTTGCGCGCCGCAGCGGGATCGGCGCCATTTCCGCTCAATTCGCGCAGGCGCGGCTTGGGGATGCGCCCAATGGCCGTCAGGCGCAGGTTGACGAATTCGGCCGGCTGGCTGGGCGCGCTGTAGCCGTAGGTGCGGTCGTGCTCTCGATGGAATTGTTCCAGGGCCGCAGTGACGTGCGCCGAGCTGAGCGCAGCCGGCGGGAGTGGGATGGTCAGCTCATAGCTCTGGCCGACGTAGCGCATGTCTACCTGGCGCACGAACTCCGTGTCGGCCGGCGCCACCCCCTCGCGCTCCAGAGCGGCGCGCCCCTCGGCTTCCAGGTCGTGATAGACCCGCTCCAGGCCGGCCACATCCAGCCTATCGGTCTGACAGATCATGGTCAACGAGTAGTCGTGCTTGATATCCGTAGCGAGCAGCCCCAGGGCCGAGGTGATGCCGGGACTCATGGGGATGATCGTCAGCGGGATTTCGGTCTCGGCGGCCAGTCGGTTGGCATGCACCGGGCCGGCCCCGCCAAAAGCGATCATCGCGAACTGGCGCGGGTCATAGCCGCGCTGCACGGAGACCAGGCGCAACGCGTTGACCATGGCGGCGTTGGCGATTTCCACGATGCCGTGAGCGACTTCCACTACCGCCATCCCCAGCCGGGCCGCGCATTTCTCCTGGATGGCCCGCCACGCCGCGCCGGCGTCCAGGGTGATCTCTCCGCCCAGGAAGTACTCCGGGTTGAGCCGACCCAGCACCAGGTTGGCGTCGGAGATGGTTGGCTCGCAGCCGCCGCGGCCATAGCAGGCCGGGCCGGGGTCGGCGCCGGCGCTCTGCGGCCCCACGCGCAACGCGCCGCCCGAATCCACCCAGGCAATCGAGCCGCCGCCGGCCCCGATCTCCACCAGGTCAATCACCGGCGTGCGGATGGGGTACCCGCTGCCGGTCGCGCCTCCCGTGCCGGCGCGCGCCGTCGCGCCCACCTCATACTCTTTCGTGACCTTCGGCGTCCCGTTCTGAATCAAGCCGGCTTTGGCCGTCGTCCCGCCCATGTCGAACGAGATCACATCGCGGATGCCCAGGGAATCGCCCAGGAACGTCGCGGCGATCACGCCGGCGGCCGGCCCCGATTCGACCATGAAGACCGGCTTCTCGCGGGCCGCGGCGAAGGTGTACACGCCGCCGCTGCTCTGCATCACCAACACTTCGGCGCTCACGCCTTCCTGGCGCAGCCGCGCTTCAATGTTGTGCAGGTAGCGCGCCACCACCGGCCGGATGCACGCATTGATGACGGTCGTGCTGGCGCGGAAGTACTCGCGGATCTCCGGCGCCACCTCGCACGACAGCGAGACGATGGCGTCCGGGAAAGCTTCGCGCAAGATCTCGCCCACCCGTTTCTCGTGGTCGGCATTCAGATACGAATGCAGGAAGCAGACCGCGATGGACTCCACTTCTTCGGCGCGCAACTGCCCTGCCACGCGACGCACGGCCGCTTCGTCCAGCGGCAACAACACGCGCCCCTGGGCGTCGAGACGCTCCGGGACGCCGAAACAAAGATAGCGCGGGACGAGGGGGCGTGGTTTCTCGAATTGCAGATCGTACAAAGACGGCCGCATCTGGCGGGCAATCTCCAGCATATCGCGGAAGCCCTCGGTGGTGATGAAACCGGTGCGCGCCACCTTCCCTTCGATCACGGCATTGGTAGCCACCGTGGTGCTATGCACGACGTAGTTGGTTTCGGCCGGCGCAGCCGCCGCCTTGCGTAGGATGCGGTGCGTCGTCTCCAGAAAGCCGACCGAGGGGTCCTTCGGGGTCGAGAGGACTTTGTCAATCCACATCTGGCCGGTCGTTTCATCAATCAGGGTGGCATCCGTGAAGGTGCCGCCGATATCAATGCCCAGTCGGTATCCCATGATCCTATTCCTTCTGCCCGCCGGCCGCGCGCAGCAGCTCCGCCCGCAGGGCCGCAGTCTCTGGCTCGTTGATGCTCCACATCGCCGGCTCGATGACTACCCCATAGAACTGGCGCGCCCGCTCGGCGCTCACCTTGCCGTCGCGCGCATCGCGCAGCACCAATTGGGGATCGCGTTCCCAGGGCGGCCCATACCCGCCCCCTCCGCACGTGCGATAGCTGACCAGGTCGCCCGCTTTCAGATGCACCGTCGTCTTGGAACCCAGCGCGACCGCCTCGCCTTTGGGATTCAGGATATAGTGCGCCTTCTCGCCGGGCAGCCCGCCAAACAAGCCCCATGGCCCCCAACGGTCACGGTCCGAGAGGATCGAGAACGAGACTTCGACATCCGGGAAGAGATAGTCCCGGCGCAGCCCCAGGCCGCCGCGATGCTTCCCCGGCCCATCGGAGTCCTCCACCAGTTCGTAGCGGTCAATCCGCACGGGATAATTGGCTTCCACCTCTTCGATGGGCGCGTTCTGCGTATTCTGGCCGTGCGCTTGCACCGCGTCTGGCCCGTCTTTGGTGGCTCGGCCGCCATATCCGCCGGCGAGGGCCTCATAGAAGGCGAAGAGATCGCCATGCCGGCGATCAACGCCGCCAAACGCGACTTGCGCCATCATGGCCTTGGTGCCGGCCGGCGTCAGCTCCGGCGCGATGGCCGAGAAGGCCTTGAGCATCACGTCCACCAGGCGCGTCTGCGTCTCCCATCCTCCGACCACCGGCGCGGGATGGGTGCAATTGACCACCGTGCCCGGCGGCGCAATCATGCGGACGCAGCGATAGAAGCCGGCATTGACCGGCACGTCGGGATCAATCAAGCATTTGAGCACATAGGCGCAGGCCGCGAATGTCATCGTCCAGGTAGAATCCACCGGCGCCGGCCGTTGTCGGTCGCAGCCGGTGAAATCAAACAGGACGCCTGCATCATCTATGGTGATCCGCGACACCAGATGCACCGGCTGATCCGTGAAGCCATCATTGTCCACGTAGCCATCGGCCCAAAGGACGCCGCGCGGCAGCCGCGCCAACTCGGCGCGCGTGCGCTCTTCCGTATATTCGATTAGCTCATCCACATAGAGATTGAACGTCTCCGGGCCGAGCTGCCCCAGCAGGGCCGAGAGCCGGCGCACGCCGGTATTGTTCGCCGCCACCTGCGCCCGCAGGTCGCCGGCAGTCTCGCGCTTGGAGCGAATCTGGGCCACGATCAGATTGAACACATCGGGCACGATCTCGTTGGCCCGCACCAGCTTGACCGGCGGGATGATGATCCCTTCCTGATACACTTCGCGGAACGCCCCGATACTGCCGGCCGAGCCGCCGCCGACATCCACATGATGGGCGATGTTGGCGACGAAGCCGTACAGCCGGCCTTCATAGAAGACCGGCGAGATCAAGGCGAAGTCGTTGAGGTGTACCCCGCCGGAATAGGGATCGTTGGACAGGATGCCATCGCCCGGGCCGATGTTCTCGATGCCGTATAGCCGGATCGCGCGGGGCACCAGCTCGGCCTGCGATCCGAGGTGCGTGGGCTGACCGAAAGCCTGCGCCACCGGCCGCAAATCCCGGTCGAAGTACGCGCACGAGAAGTCGTTGCGCGTCTTGATATTCGTGGAATATGCGCTGCGGCGCAAAGCAATCGTCATCTCTTCCGTGATTGCCACCAACGCATTGCGGGTAACTTCAAAGCGCACGGGGTCAATGTCCGCTCTCATGCGTCATCACTCCTCTTGGTCGCCTTCGAGGGCGACGCCGGCCGAATATCGCGGATTGCCGGCGCCGTCGGCGACCCAACAATCCGAATTGGAATGTCCAACCTGTTTGGCCCTTATGCCCCTGTTTTCGTCCTATCTCTCGTACACGGCGGTGCGCCACTCCGGATGGAGGTCGGTCTCGCCGCGCGTCAGCGCCATGTAGGTGTTGCGGATGGCGCTGGTCACGGGGCCGGACGTCTGGCCGTCGCCCACCTTGAAGCGATCCACTTTGATCACCGTGGTGACTTCCATGCCGGTGCCACAGAGGAAGATCTCGTCGGCCACATATAGCTCGGTGCGATCCACGGCCCGCTCCTGCACGGTCAGGCCGTGCTGCTCGCGCAAGAGCTGGATCAGCGTATCGCGCGTCACACTCTCCAACACATCATCGGTCACCCGCGGCGTGATCGGTACGCCCTTACGCACCAGGAAGAGGCAAGCGCGCGGTTCTTCGGTCACGTTGCCGTGCGCGTCGAGCATGAGCGCGCCATCGTAGCCGTCCTCTTCCGCCTGAATCACGGCCATGCGGCCATTCTCGTAGTTGGCAGCGCACTTGATGCGCGGCGAGATGACGTTGTCGTCAATGCGACGCCACGAGCTGACGCAGACCTTGTACGGCTTGTCCGACCAGCGGTGCATCGGCACGACGACGATGCCGAAGCAGATCGGCCCGCGCGATTGTTGGCCGCCATCGCCGGCGACGAACAGGCTGGGGCGAATATGCACGTCCTGGCGCAGCTCATTGATCCGGAGCAGATCGAGGCAAATACGCAGCATATCATCCGCGCTGTAGTTCACGCCCTGCATCCCCATCAGCCGGCCGGATTGCAGCAGGCGCTCGAAATGCTCGCGGGCGCGGAAGACATAGAGCTGCCCTTTGCCCTCATTCCAATACGCGCGGATGCCCTCGAAAGCCGTCGCGCCATACTTGATGGCCGGCGTGCTGATGTGCAACTTGGCCTCGGCGAACGGAACGACCTTTCCATCCAATACCAGATACTTGACCGGGGTTTCCATGCGTTCTTCTCCTTGAGTTGGTCTGGGCTACTGCTGATAGGATAGATGCCGGCCGGGCAAAGCGCCGGTATGCTGGCCTTCCGACAACACCGGCGCGCCATTCACCAGCACATGCTCGACGCCGCGGCAGTACACTCTCGGCTTCGCCAGGGTCGAAACATCGTCCAACGCATCATAGTCGAAAACCACGACGTCGGCAAAGTAGCCTGGCATGAGCAGGCCGCGCCGTTTCAGCCCGTGATGGGTCGCCGGCATGCTGCTCATCTTGCGGATCGCCTCTTCCAGGCGCAGGGTATGCCGTTCGCGCACGTGATAGGTCAGATAGTGAATGATGCCGGCATAATTGATCGGATGCGAGGACGGATCGGGGAAGGTGGGGTCATCCACGATCACGCTGAAGCCATCTACCCCCAGCGAGAAGAGGGGTTGTTGGATCATAGCGTCCGAGTGATCCGGCGTGAAGAGCTGTCCCACCACAATGACATCCAGGATGCGCTCGCCGTGCGCTGCCAGGATGTCGAAATAGCAATCCCATTCTTCCTTGCCCCATAGCTCGGCGATCTCGCGGAAATTCTTGCCGGCCAGCTCCGGGAAGAGCGGGCTGGCGAGCATCCGCACACGATGCCAGTCGCCGCGATGGATGAAGCGCCAGTAGCGGTCGCAATCCGTGCGTACTTTGGAGCGGATGGCCGGATCGCGCAGCTTCTCGGCGGTGCGCGCCGGCCCCTCGTTCATCAGCCACGAGGGCAAGATGCCGCTCATCTGGCCGGTGCCGTCCATGAACGGCGTCGTATCGGCCATCACGTTGAGGCCGCCGGCGCGCGCGCCGGCCAGCGTCGCCACCGCTCGCTCCCAGGTCCCTTCGGGCGCGGTATTGTGACGGATATTCATGTGCGAAAGCTCGCCGATGGTCCCGCTCTCGCGCACGACGCGCAGGAATTCCTCGACCGCCTGCTGGTATTGGGTATCCCGATTGCGGATGTGGCTGCCGTAGTACCCTTTATACTCGCCCACGACTTTGGCGATGCGGATGATCTCTTCCGTCGGGGCCAGCCGGCCCGGCTCGAACTCCAGGCCGGTCGTCATGCCCTCGCAGCCGGCCTCCATCGCCTCGCGGGTGAAGGCTTCCATCTGGCGCAACTGATCCTCGCTGGCCGTGGGGCCGGTCACGCCGGCCGCGGCGCGCAGCGTATTGTGCCCCACGAACCAGACGTGATTGCCCGAGCATCCTTCCCGCGCGATGAGGTCGAGATATTCGCGGAAGGTCCTCCAGGGAATCGGTGCGGTGTAGCCGAAGTTCGCCAGCTTGCCGGCGACCATGTCTCTGGATCCGTCGGCAATCGGCGCGCTGGAATAGCCGCAATTCCCCACCATCTCGGTGGTAATGCCCTGACGGATAGTGCTGTGCGCCCATTTGTTGGTGTGAATGGACCAGTCGCTATGGCTGTGCGCGTCCACGAAGCCCGGGCAGACGATCTTGCCCGTGGCGTCAATCACACGGCCGGCCTGCGCCTCGGGCAACGCCCCGACGTCTACGATCTTATCGCCATCAATGGCGACGTCGGCCGGATAGGCCGGATTGCCCGTGCCGTCAACGACCCAACCGTTGCGGATGAGAATATCCAGCATGATGTGCCCTCTCCCCCTATCTCGTATTGCGCGGAACGTGATGGAACAAATGGGCCTGCGCCCTTTCCGGTAACGCTACCGGAACGGTGCGTGAGTCAGTATACTAGACTGTCTCGCGCGTGTCAATCCATTTGATTGCTGCCTCCCTCCCAGTTTTCGGAATCTGGGCGCGGACAAACGCGGACAGATGCGGAATTCTCGGAATGCAGGCGCCAGGTCGCGCAAGTTCACGCGAAGGGTCACTGCAAAGTCGTGCGTTGAGGTCGCATGTGATAGTTTGTTTGACCGCAAACCCACTGAGGACGCAGAGAACACCAGGCAATGGCAGCCGAAAGCCGCCGAATTCTGACTCTCTGCGCCTCAGCGGTGGGGCAAAGGGCTGACTTTGGAATCGCCCTGTTGACACGCCGGCGCGACGTGGTATACTCCCCCTGGCCGGCCGCGCGCCCAGAACCGACGCGCCGGCCGGGGAGCGTGCGATTGATGAAGCTGCCCGTGCGCCTGACCTCCATCGCCTTCCTGTTCTTGAGCGTGCTGCTCCTGGCCGGCTGCCAGGCGCGCCCGCCGGTCAACGCGCCGGTCGGCGCGCCGGCCGTGGCGACCGCCAGTCCTACCCCGGCGCAGGCCGCGCCGGCCGCGGCCGCCACGCCCACCCTGACCCAGCCCCTCTCCTACTTCGTCCGCCGCGCCGATGGACAGACCGAGCTACATCTGGCCGACGCGGCCGGCGACGCGCTCCTGGCGACGGATCGCGACGGCTTCGCCAGCCTGCGCTGGTCGCCCGATGGCCGGCGCGGCGCGGCGGTCGTCTCGGCCGGCAGCGAGCGGGTTCTGCTCCTCCTCGACGTAGCGACCAGGACGGCGCAGCGCACCCTGACCACGACGGCAGAGGGCCGGCTGGAGTTCCGCGCCGCCGCCAACTGGTCGCGTCTCCTGGCGCGCCGCGAGGCCGAATTGTGGAGCGTGACGGTCCCTGATGGGACGCAGCGCCGGCTCGACGCGTCGGATGCGTTGGCCCAATGGGGCATTGCCGGCGATGGCCGGTGGGTCTTGACCGGCGTCGAGGCCGAAGGGCAATACGCCACGGCCCTCTTCGATTTGCAGGGCAACCAGGCCCAGGAGATCAATACCGCGCCGCACCCGGCAACCGAGTTCTCCGACGACGGGCGCTGGCTGGCATTGGTCGGGCGCGCCGCCGGCGAGACGACTACCCGACTCCATGTGACCGATTTGCAGGCCCTGCCGGCCGAGACGGCGACGCGCGTGGTCGGCATGGGGAGCGCCATCACGCCGGCGCTGCGCGGTCAGGACGACACCCTGCGTTACTTCACGTCCGATGGCAGTTGGCTGGCCTACCTGCTCAATGCCAACGGTCAACGTCTGCGCCTGCGCGAGCTGGCCGGCGCAACGCGCGCCGAATTCCCCCTGCAGGACAACGAGCAACTGGGCTGGCTCCTGGTGCAGCCGGCGCTGCGGCGCGGCCTCCTCATCGCCGGCCGCGTCGGCGAGTCCAGCCGCAGCTTCCGCACCAATCTCCTCTATCTCGACCAGCAGATCAGCGTGCCCTTCCTGGAAGGCTTCAGCGACGCCACGCTCCTTTCCGCGCCGCAAAATCCTAACGTCGCGATAGACGCCCAACTGGCCGATGGGCAGCGTTACCTGGCGCTGGTGGACATGGTCAAAGGCTCCGGGCGCATCGCCCTGCGTGGCCGGATGCGCCCCCTGGCGGTGGATCCGGCCGGCGCGCGCGCCCTGGTCGCCATCAACCTGGGCAGCATGGAAGACGTTCACCTGCTTGACCTGCGGAACGGCGGGGCCATCACATACATGGGACGCTCCCTGGGCGGCGCCACGCAGCCGGCCGAAGGGGGCTTCGCGCCGGCCGGCTACGGCGTCTGGACGCTGCTCTGGCGTGGCGATGGCACGGCCGGCCTGATTCTCAGCACCGGCGCGGAGCGCACCGCCGGCGTCGTCGCCGAAAAGGCGAGCGAGCCGGCCTTCTCGCCCGACGGCGCAACCCTGGCCTTCGTGCGCGCCGACGCCAGCGCATCGGGCATCTACCTGATCCGCACCGAAGGCGGCGCCCTGCGCTTCGTCGGCGTCGGGACATCGCCGAGCTGGCGCAGCGCCCAGTGAGCGCCGGCGGGCCGCTGTGGGCGCGCTTGCGCCGCGATACGATCTTGCTCCTGGGGGGCAGCGTCATCATGGCGGCGCTGGCGTTCTTCAATTCCGTCGTCCTCGGCCGGCTGGCCGGCCAGGCGCTCCTGGGCCAGTACGCCTTCCTGACCGCGCTCCTCTCCGTGCTCAATGAATGGGTCGAATTCGGCGCCGGCGCGCTCCTGGTGCGCGAGCTGACGCAGCGCCCGGCGCGCGCCGGCCCCCTGTTGCGCGGCGCGCTGCAGCTCAAGCTCGTCCTGGCGGCGCTGGCCGGCGGCGCGCTGCTCCTGCTGCCCCTGCGGATGGACGCGCCGCCCGGCGCATTGGCGCTGATGGCCGTGACCGCCTGGGGCTGGTCGGCGGCGGCGACCCTGGAAGCCGGCCTGCGGGCGCGCCGGCAGATGGGACGCGTCGCCCTCAGTCAGGTTGCCGGCATGGCGCTGCACGCCGCCGGCTGCATGCTTCTGGCGGCGCGCGGCGCCGGCGTCCTGGGCCTGGCGATCTGGATGGCCGCGACGCGCCTCTTGCAGCCGTTGCTGGCCGGCGCGCTCTACGGCCGGCCGACGCCGGGGGCCGACGACGCCGATCGGGCCGCCGGGCGGCCGGCGGCG
>CAIQJD010000614.1 GCA_903872005.1 uncultured bacterium
CCGGCCTGGGCGCGCAGCGCGCCGGCTACATCGCCGAAGGTCTCACCCTGGCCGGCCCCTGGCCGCTGCCCAATCGGGATGCGGTCGTGCGCTTTTACGTGGCGCAATACGCCCTGGCGCCGGCGGTGCTGCATATCCCGGCCGACGCGCCGCTGGTCGTCGCCAACTACAAGACCCTGGCTGCGGCACAAGCGTTCGCCCGACAGAAGGCCGCGACCCTGCGCGTTCTGGTCGGGGGCCAGACCGGCGCGCTCCTGTTCCAGAGCAAAACGCCATGATCGGGGACGTCATCCTGCTTCTGGCGGCGCTGCTGCTCCCCGCGCTGTTGGGCTGGTTTCTGGCGCTACACCTGTGGCCGGATGCGCCGGCCGCTTGGCCGGCGCGTCTGTTGCGCCTGAGCGTGGGCCTGGGCGCCGGCCTGGCCGTCGCCTCCCTGCTCACTTTCCTGAGCATCCTGGCCGTCGGCCCATCCACAGCCTTCATGTTCCTGGCCGAGCTTGCGCTGTGCGTCTTGCTGGGCAGCCTGCTGGTCGTGCGGCGCATCCCTTTGTACGCCGCAGGTTGGCCGCGCCGGCCGGCGCTGCAGGAGGCCGAAGGCGTCTTCCTGATTGGTCTGGGATTGATCGCGGCCGCGGCCCTCGCCAGCATCATTCTCGCTGCCCTGCGCTCTCCTCACGGCCATTGGGACGCCTGGGCGATCTGGAATTTGCACGCGCGCTTCCTGTATCGCGGCGGGCCAGATTGGCGGAACCTGTTCGCCCTGCAATACTCGCACCCGGACTATCCGCTGCTCCTGCCGGCCCTGGTCGCACGCGCCTGGTTCTACATCGGGAGCGAGTCGCAGGCCGCGCCGGCCCTCTTCTCGCTCCTCTACGCCGCGCTGACCGCCGGCGCGCTGGCCGCCGGCGTGGCGCACTTCCGCGATACGATCCAGGGCGCCATGGCCGGCGCGCTCCTGGTGGGCACGCCCTTCTTCGTCTTCCAGGCGGCCGGCCAGATCGCCGACATCTCCCTGGCTTTCTATATGTTGGGCGCGTTGTTGTGCCTGGGCGCGCAGGCGGAGACGCCGACGACGCGGGGCGGTCTGGCGCTCCTGGCCGGCCTATGCGCCGGGGGAGCAGCCTGGACGAAGGACGAAGGATTGGCCGTTTGGGTATTCTTGATGCTGCTCTGTCTGGTCTATGTCCGGCGACGGCGCGGTTGGCGCGCTGCCCTGGGCGAGACGGCGGCGTTCCTGGGCGGGGCGCTCCCCTTCGCCGCCACGGCGATCTACGTGAAGTTCGCCCTGGCCCCGACCGGCCGGCTCTTCGCCGGCCAAACGCTGGCGACCATCGGAAGCGCGCTGATTCAGCCGAAACGCTACCTGCAGATCATCGTCGCCTTCTTCAACGGCGCATGGGACTTTGGAAGTTGGTTCATTCCTGTCGGCGCGATCCTGGTCATCTATCTGATCGTGATGGGCGCATCGCCGCGCGAGGGGAAGCGCGCGGCTTTCACGCTGGCGATCCTGCTGGTCGGCGTCATGCTGGCCGGCGACTTCTTCGTCTACGTCATCACGCCGGCCAACCTGGCCTGGCAACTGCAAACTTCGCTGCAACGATTGCTGTTACAGCTCTGGCCCAGCCTGCTGCTGGCCTATTTTGTCGTGGCGCGCCGGCCTGCGCTGCCGAGGAGGAACGCATGAAATCGCTCAATGCCCTGTTCACGCTGCAAAGTCTGCTCAGCCTGCAAGGCGCGGCCGTGGCCGCCCTGGTGGTTCCTAACGCGCTGACCTATCTGATCGGGCCGGCTTTCCAGCCGTACCAGAAATGGGTCGCCTTCGTCGTATCGCTGGGGTTGGCCTTCCTGACGGCGGCGCTGGCGGAGGAGAAGAGCTGGACCAAGTGGGTGTTGGCCCTGTTCAATGGCTTCCTGATCTTCGCCTCCGCCGTGGGGATCAACCAGACGGCGAGTTCCGGCGTCGTCACGCCGGGGACTTCGCCGCAGTTCTTCCAGAACTGGCTGATGTAGCGGAGGCGCGTGGATGGTTCACTGGCTTGAAACGCTGCTGCCGACCCCGGCCGGCAACACACTGCGCGGTTCGCAGATACCCTTCTACGTCCTCATCCCCATTGCCGCCATCGGCTTCGTGCGGAGTCTCATTCACATTCTGTCCGCAGACGGTGGAGCGGGGAGCATTGCGGGAATGAATCTGGCGCAATCGGGCGCATCGGAGATTGTCTTCGCCTTCGCATTGTGGGGCAGCGCGCAACTGGTCTATGCGCTGCTCCAATGGGTCGTGATCTTGCGCTACCGCTCGCTGATCCCGCTGATGTGGGGCGTACAATTGGTGGAGACACTGCTGCGTATGACGGTCGGACGGATCAAGCCGGTCGCCTTCGCGCACACGCCGCCTGGCGCATACCAGAACTACGTCTATCTGGGGTTGGCGATCGTGATGCTGGCGCTGGCTCTGTGGAGCGCGCGTCGAGTTGCACCAGGAACGGCGTAGCCGCTCTCACGGCGCGGCCAGCCGGCGGCGATAGGCCGCCAGGCGCTCCCACGCCGGCCGCAGGGAGATGTAGCGCGCCGTCCGCGCCTGATAGCTGGCGTAGGCCGCGCCGAACTGCCGGCTCAGGAAGGGCTCTTCCTGCAAGATCTGATAGTGCAGAAGGACGGCCGCCGCGCCGGCGAAGAGCAGGAAGATCAGCGCGCCATTGAGCAGGAACGCGCCGACGAAGTACAGATCGAAGAAGATGTAGATCGGGTTGCGCGACAGAGCATAGACCCCGTCGGTAACCAGCGCGCCCGGCGTGCTCTCGTCGATACCCAGCCGCCAGGATGACCCTAGCCGCAACATGGCCGCCATGAACAGGGCAAAGCCGATCAGCGTCAAAGCGACGCCGGCCAAGCGCGCCGGCGTCCCGCCGATCAAGATCAGGGTGCAGGGGTAGGGAAAGAGGCGCGCCGACCGGCCGATGGCGTAGAAGACCACCTCCAGCGCCCATACCGTCACGAGCAGGAAGAGCAACGCCGCGACCAGCCGGCGCAGGCCGGCGTGATCCAGCCCTAGCCGGATCGGGTTGATGCGCCGGCGCAGGCGCAGCATGATGGCGCGCTGCAAGACGATGGCGAGGAAGAGGGCCAGGCCGGCGAGTTGAAAGTAGCTGAAGAAGGTCAAGACGTCGTCGCTCCCCGCTCAGACCGAGATGGGGTACTTGCCATAGCGCTGCACCGCTTCGGCCAGGGCCAGCACGTTCTCCGGCCGCAGATAGCCGGCCAGGCTGTTGCCGCTGGTCACGATATACCCGCCGCCCGGCGCGACGTCGCGGATCAGTTCGCGCACCTCTTGATCCACGTCCTGCGGCGTCCCCATCCCCAGCAGGTTCAGGTCCACGTTGCCCAACAGGCACAGCCGGCCGCCATAGTCCCGCTTCATAGCGCGTATATCCATGGCCCCTTTCTCGTGGGGGTGCAGGCCGGCGATCCCCAACGTCAGCAAGTCCGCCAGCAGCGGCATGACGTTGCCATCGCTGTGAATGACCCAGGGGAGCGTGATCTTGGGCGCCACACGCCGGTAGCGCGGCATGACGATCTCATGGAAGAACTTGGGCGAGAAGAGCGGGCCGGTGTTGAAGGCCATGTCATCGGTGGACGCGAAGACATCAAACCCCATCTTGCAGACCCGCTCGGCCACCACGACCATCCAGTCGAAATAGCGGTCGAGGAGCGTCTCAATCAAGGGCAGGTCGTCGTAGATGGCGAGGCTGAAGGCTTCCGTGCCCATGCTCAACATGGCCGAAAAGATGCCGACGCGCGTGAGGAACCAGGCGGAATAGTCCCCTTTGCCATCCAGAAAGGCGCGCGCGCCGGCGTACAGGCGCTCATCTTCGGGATCGGGGAATTGCAGCCGGCGCAGGTCTTCGCGCGTGCGGATCATCCCATGACCATAGAAGAGCCGGCCGTCGCGGCCGGGGATCTTCTCCACATAGACCGGCGCGCGCAGAATGTAGGAGATATTGTCCATGCTCAGACAGCGGGCGATGGCCTTGCACTCCTCGACCGAGTAATTGTCGCCTTCCAGGTTGGCAGCCTGACTGCCGGCCTGGCCCCAGGCCATCAACTGGCGCGCCAGGGCGCGATCCACGGCCAGCTCGCAATAGGGGACACGATCGGGCTGGCGCCGGCTCAGGGCCAGCGCAACTCTCTGGCGTGAGGTCATGGGGGACATGCGCGCCTCCTGTGCGAATATGGCGCAAGTCTAGCACAAAGGCGCCGAAGGCACAAGCGCCGCGTGCGCTGTGGGTGGCTGCGCCGGCTCCACCGCGCTTAAATACTAACCATCATCCCGGCATCGCGTCGAGATATGGTCTTGTATTTGGCCACATCTTCATCATGCGCCGTCACTTGACAGAGATTTTTACGTCTGTTATCATCAAGACAGTAGAGTGTGGGAGCGACAGAGCGATGACCCGGCAGCAAGGCGCGTGGCGATGGGTGATGGTGGGACTGGCGGCACTGCTGTTGGCCGGCCTCTGTCCGACCTATGCTGCCGCCCAGACGCCGGCCGGCCTGCGCCTGCTGGGACAAATCGGCGGGACGGCCAACGCTGCCGCCTGGGCCGGCGATTACCTGTATCTTGGCATCGGCCCGCGCCTGGTGGTCTACCAGGCCAGCGACCTGCGCGCGCCGGCGCGCCTGGGCCAATCTGACGTCCTCCCCGGCATCGTGCGCGCCGTCGAAACCTCGCAGGGCTATGCCTACGTGGCCGCGGATCGCGCCGGCCTGGTCATCCTTTCCCTGGCCGATGCCGCCCACCCCTCCCCCATCGCCGTCATTTCCACGCCCGCGCCGGCGCTGGATGTAGCCGTCGTGAACGGCTATGCCTACGTGGCCGCTGGCCTGGCCGGCCTACGCATCATTGACGTGCGCCGACCGACCGCGCCGATTGAAGCCGCGCGCGTCCTTTTGCCTTGCGAAGCGCGTGGCGTTGCCGGCGAAGGCGAGCTGGCTGTAGTCGTCGGCCCGCAGCGCGTCGCCGGCCGGCCCCAGGGAAGCCTGCGCGTC
>CAIQJD010000615.1 GCA_903872005.1 uncultured bacterium
CCAGGGGGGGGGTCTGGAAGACGAGGACGTCGGAGCGGGCGGCGAGGGGGAGGTAGGGCGGTTGGGCGCCGACGATGTCGGGGGTGGGGATTTGGTCGGCGGGGCCGTCGCCGACGATTTGGCGCATGCGCGCCCAGGGGGGGATGAATTTGACCCAGAAGGGGTCGAGTTGGGGGAGGTTGACGATTTCGAAGAAGCCGGTGACGGTTCCGCCGATGGTGGGGACGGGGTGGGCGGGGTCGTAGGCGTAGCGGGCCGGGGGGTTGGCCGGGTCGGGTTGGGCGGTGGAGAGGAGGCCGCCGGGGTGGAGGTAGTAGGGTGTGGGTTGGGTGCGGGCGAGGGGCCATTCTTGTTCGGTGCGCCAGCGGCCGGCGTGGTAGAGTTTGCCCTGGGGGGTCTTGTGGCCGTCGCCGCCGCCCATGACGAAGATTTGGACGGGGGGATCGGCTTCGACGCCGGTGGGGAGGTCGCGGAGCCAGCGGTCGAACCAGCGGAGTTGTTCGGGGAAGTAGCGGGCGTTGCTCCAGACGGCCGAGGGGCCGAAGTCTACGTCGTTGGCGGTGTAGGTGGGGCCGGCGGTACGCATGCCCATGTGGGTCCAGGGGCCGAGGATGAGGCGTTGTTGGGTTTTGTTTTGGCGGGACATGGCGGCGAAGTAGTTGCAGGCGGCTTCGGCGTAGGGGTCGTACCAGCCGGAGGTGTAGGTGGCGGGGATGTCGGCGTGGCGGTCGAAGTAGCGGGTGAAGTCGTGGAATTCGGCGGCCCAGTATTCGTCGTATTCGCCGCGGTAGTAGTAGTCGAAGAGGGTTTTTTCGAGGTTGGGGACGATGGCGAGGGGGGTGAGGCCGGGTTTGAAGGGGGTGGCGTGGACGAGGTCGCGCATGTGTTCCATGGCGTTGAAGATGGAGTCTTTGGCGGCGGGGTTGCCGGCGACTTCCTGGGAGTCCTGGGCGTGGAGGAAGAGGGCGCCGAACATGTGGAGTTGCATGGCGCCGCCCTGGCGCATTTGGTGGTCGTAGCTTTTGATGGGTGTGACGTCGGGCCAGATGGAGGTGAGGTGGGGCGGCCGGTAGAGGGCGGCGTGGGTTTGGACGAGGCCGACGTGGGAGGAGCCGACCATGCCGACGCGGCCGTTGGACCAGGGTTGGCCGGCGATCCATTCGATGGTGTCGTAGCCGTCGCGGCCTTCGTTGATGTTGGCGACGTGGAAGTATTGGCCGTAGCCTTCGGATTTGTAGCGGCCGCGCAGGTCTTGCATGACGACGACGTAGCCGTGGGGGACGAAGTAGTCGGCGATGTCTATGTAGCGTTGGGCGGTTTTGTCGTAGGAGGTGCGGACGAGGATGGTGGGGAAGGGGCCGGCGGCGGGTTCGCCGTTGACGGCCGGCCGGTAGAGGCTGGTCGCCAGGTGGATGCCGTCGCGCATGGGAATCATGACGTCGCGTGAGATGATGATGCCGTAGGGTGTGTTCATGGTTTGTCCTCGCAGTCTCAGGCGTGGGCCTGGATGAAGTCGTAGGCCGATTGCCAGACGCGCTGGCGCTCGGCGTCTATGGTGACGCAGTGGCCGGAGTTGGGGAGCCAGAGGATGCTTTTGTCGGGGGAGCTGATGTGGTCGTAGAGCCATTGGGCTGAGGCCGGCGGGACGGCGGCGTCGCGCTGGCCGTGGATGATGAGGGCCGGGGCGGCGACGCGGCGGATGTTGGCGCGGACGCGCCGGCGCAGGGCGGTCAGGTCGGCGATGGATTTGATGGGGTAGACGCTGTAGCTCCAGTGCCGGAGGTAGGCGGTGGGGTCTTGCCAGTCGCCGGCTTCGGGGGGGCCTTTGGGTTTGGTTTTGATGAAGTATTGTAGCAGGGGCGCCCAGGCGACGCGACGGCTGGAGACGTCGAGGGCGGCGGCCATGGGGATGATGCCGGCGACGGATTGGCGCTCGGCCAGGTGGAGGGTGAGGAGGCCGCCCATGGAGACGCCGGCGACGAAGACTTTTTGGCAGCGGCTTTGCAGGTCGGCCAGGCCCTGCTCGGCGGCGGAGATCCAGTCGCGCCAGGTGGTGCGGATGAGGTCGTCGGGGGTTGTTCCGTGGCCGGGGAGGCGCAGGCCGAGGATGGTGAGGCCGCGGCCGGCGAGGTATTCGCCCATGGGGCGCGTTTCGGGCGGGGCGCTGGTGAAGCCGTGGATGAGGAGGCAGCCGGTGGGGCCGCCGGGGAAGGAGAAGGGTGAGATGTCCAGGCCGGGCTGTTCAGCCATTGCAGCCTCCATTATAGCTGGCAGAAAGCATAGCTGGCAGAAAGCATAGCTGGCAGAAAGCATAGCTGGCAGATAGGCGAAGGGGGAAGCCTCGAAGGTCGAAGCGTTCCCCCTTGACGTTGTTCTGTGTGCGATTCGGCCGGCGATCAGTCTTCCGGTTTCCAGCGCAGGCGCGGGTTGCGGGCCGCGGCGACTTCGTCCATGCGCGTGACCGGCGATGTGAGCGGGGCATCGTGGAGCAGTTGCGGGTTGGTGCGGGCTTCTTCGGCGATCTTGAGCAAGATGTCGGCGAAGTTGTCCAGGCTCTCGATGCTCTCGGTTTCGGTTGGCTCGATCATGAGCGCTTCTGGGACGATGAGCGGGAAGTAGTTGGTGGGCGGATGGATGCCGTAGTCAATCATGCGCTTGGCGATGTCGAGGGCATGCACATCCGGCGCGCCGGGCAGGTGGCCTTCGAGGACGAATTCGTGTTTGCAGATGCGGTCGTGCGAGAGTGGGTAGACGCCCTTGAGCTTGACCTGCAGGTAGTTGGCGTTGAGGACGGCGTTTTCGGCGGCTTCGCGCAGGCCGGCGGCGCCGAGCATGCGGATGTAGGTGTAGGCGCGGACGATGACGCCGAACTGGCCGTAGAAGGTTTTGAGGCGACCGATGCTTTGGGCCGGCATGACGAGGGTGAAGGAGACCTGTTGGCCGTGCGCATGGTCGTGGCCTTCTTCGCATTCGTCGTCACAGCAATCGTCTTCGCATTCGTCGCCGCAACTGCAGTCGCAGTCGGAGGCGATGTGGGCTTCGACGATGGGGCCGGGGAGGAAGTCCACCAGTTGCTCGACGACGCCGACGGGGCCGCTGCCGGGGCCGCCGCCGCCGTGGGGGGTGGAGAAGGTTTTGTGGAGGTTGAAGTGCATGACGTCAATGCCCAGGTCGGCCGGTTTGACGATGCCCATGATGGCGTTCATGTTGGCGCCGTCGCCGTACATGAGGCCGCCGGCTTCGTGGACGAGGCGGCTGATTTCGCAGACGTGCTCGTCGAAGAGGCCGAGGGTGTTGGGGTTGGTCAGCATGAGGCCGACGACGTGGTCGTTCAAGTGGGCCTTGAGGTCGTTCAGGTCCACGTTGCCGCGGGCGTCGGATTTGATTTCGACGACTTTGAAGCCGCTCATGCTGCTGGTGGCCGGGTTGGTGCCGTGGGCCGAGTCGGGGATGAGGATGGTGTCACGCTGGGTTTGGCCGATGGCGTGTTGGTAGGCGCGCATGATGAGGACGCCGGCCAGTTCGCCATGGGCGCCGGCGGCGGGCTGCAGGGAGACGCCGGCGAAGCCGCCGATTTCTTTGATCATCTCTTGCAGCATCCATATCAGTTGCAGGTTGCCCTGGACCATGCTCTCGTCTTCGTAGGGATGGGTTTGGGTGAAGCCGGGGAGCCGGGCGGCGTCCTCGTTCACTTTGGGGTTGTATTTCATGGTGCAGGAGCCGAGGGGATAGATGCCCTGGTCGAGGTTGTAATTGAGGCGCGACAGGCCCACGTAGTGGCGCATGACGTCTACCTCGGCGACTTCGGGCAAGGGCAGGTCGGCGCGCTGGTATTCGGCCGGCAGGGCCGCCGGCGGCACGTCGGATTCGGGGAGGAAGCAGCCGATGCGGCCGGGTGAGCTGATTTCGTAGATGAGCGGGACGGTTTCGTTACGCATTTTCGCCCTCCTCGGCCAGTTCCCGCAGCGCCTCGACCAGGGAGTCAATTTCCTGGCGCGAGTTCAATTCGGTGACGGCAAACATGATGCAGTCTTCCAGGCCGGGGCAGACTTGGCCCACTTCGAAGCCGCCCAGGATGCCCCACTCGTTGGCGAGGTATTCGTTGATTTGGTCGGCCGGCATGGGACAGCGCACGACGAATTCGTTGAAGAAGGGCTTGTCCGAGAGGAGGGAGTAGCCCGGGATGTTGGTGATGGCCGCGGCGGCGTAGTGCGCTTTGTCGTAGCAGAGCTGGGCGACCTGGCGCAGGCCGTTTTTGCCGAGGGAGGCCATGTAGACGCTGGCGGCCAGGGCGCAGAGGCCCTGGTTGGTGCAGATGTTGGAGGTGGCCTTTTCGCGGCGGATGTGTTGCTCGCGGGTGGAGAGGGTGAGGACGAAGCCGCGCCGGCCTTTGCGGTCTACGGCCTGGCCGATGAGGCGGCCGGCCATGCGCCGGACGTATTCTTCTTTGCAGGCGAAGAAGCCGAGGTAGGGGCCGCCGAAGTTGACGGCGTTGCCGAGGGATTGGCCTTCGCCCAGGGCGATGTCTGCGCCGTATTCGGCCGGCGGCTTGAGCAGGCCCAGGGAGATGGGGTAGGTCGCTACGACGAGGAGCGCGCCGGCGGCGTGGACTTTGTCGGCGAATGCCTGGAGGCGGGCGGGACTTTCGACGTAGCCGAGGAAGTCGGGCACCTGGAGGACGACGCAGGCGGTGCCTTTGTCCAGGAGCGTTTCGAGGTCGGCCAGGGCGGCGTGCGGGTTTTCGTCGCCGACGATGGTGAGGCCCATGCCCTGGGTGTAGGTGCGGGTGACTTCGCGGTATTCGGGGTGCAGGCGCGGCGAGAGGATGACTTTGTTGCGCTTGCCGCGGCCGGCGCTGACGGCCATGATGACGGCTTCGGCGGTGGCGGTGCCGGCGTCGTAGTGCGATGCGTTGGCGACGTCCATGCCGGTGAGGGCGCAGATCATGCTCTGGTATTCGAAGATCGCCTGTAAGGTGCCCTGGCTGATTTCGGGCTGGTAGGGGGTGTAGGCCGTGTAGAACTCCGAGCGGCTGGTCACATGGCCGATGATGCTGGGGGCGTAGTGGCGGTAGGCGCCGGCGCCCAGGAAGCAAGCCATGTGGTTCAGGTCCGCGTTGGCCTCGCTCAGGTCGCGCAGCTCTTGCAAGATCTCCATTTCGGAGACCGGCTCAGGCAGGTTGAGCGTGGGGAAACGCAGGTTCGCCGGCACGTCGTAGAACAGGTCCTCGATTTTCCCTACCCCGATCGCAGCCAACATCTTGGCCCGATCCGCAGCGGTGTTGGGAACGTAGGACATTTAGTGACCTCCTGCGGCCGCTTCGTCGGCGCAGTACTTTTCGTAGGCCGTCGCGGTCATCAGATCGTTCAGCTCGCCGGCGTCGGAGAGGGTGAGCTTCACCATCCAGCCTTCGCCATAGGGGTCGGAGTTGATCAGCTCGGGCTGGCTGGTCAGGGCCTCGTTGATTTCGGCAACTTCGCCGCTGATGGGGGTGTAGCAATCGGAGGCGGCTTTGACCGATTCGACGGTGGCGAAGACGTCGCCCTTGGCGAAGGTATCGCCTTCTTCGGGCAGTTCGCAGTAGACGATGTCGCTGAGTTGCTGCTGGGCGTAGTCGGAGAGGCCGGCCCAGGCTTCGTTGCCCTTCACGCGCACCCACTCGTGGGATTTGGTGTAGCGGCAAGCGGCGTCAATCTTGACAGTCATGGTAGTTGCTCCTTCCTGAGTCATTGTTTGAGTTCTATATCCAAGAGATGATGCTTTTGATGGGTTGGGCGTCAGGGCGCCATGCGGCGCGCGCCCTGACGCCGGGATGACTGATTATGCCTTTTTGGGCATGCGGGAGACGATGGTCGCTTCGAGCGGCAGCAGGGTCGCGTCGCCGGGCTTGAACTCCGGCTTGGCTTTTTCGGCGGCCGGCTTTTCGGGCAGGACGAAGATGCCCAGTTCTGTGCCGAGCTTGGACTGCTTGCGCTCGACGTAGGCGAGGCCAACGAGGTAGCCTTCGATGTCCATCGAGCAGGAGGTGACGTAGCCGATGCAGCGGCCGCGCCCGTTGACGACGGGGTCGCCGGTCTTGGGCATACGCACGCCCTTCTGGTTCATGCGGAAGCGGACGACCTGCATGGTGCTGGCCTTCATCTTGGCGATGAGGCTCTTGCGGCCGACGAAGAAGGGCTTGTGCAGCTTGACGTAGGAGCCGAAGCCGGCTTCCATCGGGATGACGCCGTAGTGGCCGGCGATTTCGTGGCCGTAGAGGGGCAGGCCGGCTTCGGTGCGGGTGGAGTCGCGCGCGCCGAGGCCGGCGGGGACGACGCCCAGGTCTTTGCCGGCGTCGAGGATGGCGTTCCAGAGTGCGGGGGCCGCGTCCGGGTGGACGAAGATCTCGAAGCCCATGTCTTCGCCGGTGTAGCCGGTGCGGGCGACGACGAGGTCGAAGCCGGCGCATTTGACTTCGCGCAGGTCGGTGCGCGGCATGCGGCTGAGGAGGGTCTTAGAGCGCTCGTCGTCGGCGAGGCGCAGGAGGGTCGCGAGGGACTTCGGCCCTTGCAGGGCGATGTCCACTTTCTGCTCGGCCCCGTTCTTGGGGTCTTTGAGGTTCTTGAGGGTGGCCTGGCCTTCGACGGCGGCGGCCGGGTTGTCGAGGTCAATGACGACGCGGCCTTCGTTGACGGCGTTGAGCCAGTTCCAGTCTTTGTCGGCGTTGGCGGCGTTGACGACCATGAGGTAGTTGTGCTTGCCGCGGCGGTAGATCATGATGTCGTCAATGGCGTCGCCGTTGGGATCGAGCATGTAGGAGTAGTGCGACTGGCCGTCTTCGAGCCAGCGGACGTAGTTGGTGCTGATGGTGTCGAGGAAGGCTTCGGCGTTGGGGCCGGTGATGCTGAGGACGCCCATGTGCGAGACGTCATAGAGCGCGGCGGTCTCGCGGGTGGCGCGATGTTCGTCGCTGACGCTGGTGTACCAGACGGGCATTTCCCAGCCGGCGAAGGGGATGATCTTGCGCGTGCGGGCGGCGTGTTCGGCATAGAGGCAGGTGCGCTTGATGGGCGCGTCGGTCGGCTCGGTCCAGGACCAGGTCGCTTTGCCGGCCGGGGTGAAGAGGGCGGCCAGGGTCGCCTGACCGATGAAGTATTCTTTGCCCAGGGCGAAGAGGGCCGGGGCGGCCTTGCAGGCTTCCAGGCCGGTGGTCGCGGCGACGGGCTTGTCTTTGGCGGCGATGGCCTTGAGGAGGGCGTCGGCCGGGGTTTTCAGTTCAGGATTGGATTGCAGGTCGGCGACGACGACCGGGCCTTCGACTTTGCGGAAGATGTCGGCGTTGTCGAACAGGATGTAGCCTTCGGCCAGACCGCGCAGCCATGCCTTGACGCGCTCGATGCGGTCGCTGTGGGCGGCGATGAGGTAGTGATCCCAGGTGTGGACGTCATCGCCGGCGTATTGGACGAAGATGTCGTCGAGCACCTTGCCGTCTTTGTCCAGCAGGCAGGAGCGCAGGATGTCGCCCTTGCAGAGGAGCGAGATGTCGGCGGTACAGACTTGTTGCATGAAGGGTTTGGCGCGGTCGCCCCAGACGGCGATGACCTGGCGGCCGGCGTCGGCTTTCTTGGCCTCGTCGAGCATGTAGTAGTGGGGGTAGGCAGAGCCGAGGGAGTGGGTTTCGGCCGGCGTGACGGCGGTCAGCGCGGCGACTTCGTGCTTGACCTGTTCCAGGACGTCCAGGGCGATCTTGCCGCGCGGCAGGGTACCGAGGAGACCTTCGTAGGTGAAGGGTTCGATGTTGCTGACCAGGGTGTGAATCATGCCGGCGATTTTGTCCATTTCGGCCGGCCCCATGCCGCGCTGGGAGACCCAGGGCGTGCCGAGGCGGACGCCGCGAGCCATGGCGGTGAGGTCGTCGCCGGGGATGGTGTTTTTGTTGGCGACCAGGCCGGCCAGCTCCATGATGCGGACGACAACTTCGCCGAGCATGGGGTTGCCGCTCTGCTTGCCCTTGATGGGGCGCAGGTCTGCCATGAGGAGGTGGGTGTCGGTGCCGCCGTAGACGAGGCCGAGGCCGCGCTTTTGCAGGGAGGCGGAGAGGGCCTGGGCGTTGTCTATGATGCGCTTCATGAGGGACTTGAAGGCCGGGGTCGTGTCAATCTTGAAGGCGACGGCCATGGCGGCGAACTTGTTGGTGTGCGGGCCGCCCTGCGCGCCGGGGAAGACGGCCATGTCAATTTTGGCGGCAAGCTCGGCGTTGGTGGTCATGATGACCGCGCCGCGCGGGCCGCAGATGGTCTTGTGGGTGGTGAAGGTGACGACGTCGGCGTAGCCGATGGGATTGGGATAGTAGCCGGCGGCGGCGAGGCCGGCCGGGTGGGAGATGTCGGCCATCAGGTATGCGCCGACTTCATCGGCGATGGCGCGGAATTTGGCCCAATCGGGGGCCCAGGGGAAGGATGTGAAGCCGGCGACGATGACTTTGGGGCGGGCGGCTTTGGCCAGGGCCAGGATGTCGTCGTAGTCGAGCTTTTCGGTGATTTTGCTGACGCCGTAGGAGGCGACTTTGTAGCGCTTGCCGGAGATGTTGAATTCGGAGCCGTGGGTGAGGTGACCGCCCTGGAAGAGGTCCATGCCCATGAGGGTGTCGCCGGGGTTCATCAGGCTCTCGTAGACGGCCAGGTTGGCGGCAGCGCCGGAGAGGGCCTGGACGTTGACGAAGATGTGGTCGGCGGGGACCTTGTCGGTGGCGAGCAGGTGCGCGGCGCGGCGTTGGGCGAGGCATTCGATGAAGTTGACGTAATCCGCGCCCTTGTAGAAGCGCCGGTCGGCGTAGCGCCGGTAGTTGATCAGTTCATGGTCGAGATGCAGG
>CAIQJD010000616.1 GCA_903872005.1 uncultured bacterium
CCTACCTCGACCTCTCCACCCGCTACAATGCCCGGCGCGCCACGCTCGTCCTGGCCGATTCAGAGGCGACGCGCGCTGACTTGCAGCAGTTTTACGGGACGCCGGCCGACAAGATCCGCGTCGTCTACCCGGGCCGGCCGGCCGGCGTGGCGCGTGTGGAAGACGCGGCTGCCGTACGCGCCGCGCTGGGCCGGCTGGGCATTGACCGCGACTATATCCTCTACGTCGGCACGTTGCAGCCACGCAAGAACCTGGAGCGCCTGGTTCGGGCCTACGCGCAATTGTTGGGTCAGTGGGACGCGGCCGGCGCGCCGCCGCGGCTGGTCCTGGCCGGCCAGCGCGGCTGGCTCAGCGAGCCGATCTTTCGCGCCATCGAAGCTGCCGGCGTGGGCGCGCAGGTCATTCTGCCGGGCTATGTGGCTGATGCCGACCTGTCCGCCCTCTACAGCGGCGCGCGCCTCTTTGCCTTCCCATCGCTGTATGAGGGCTTCGGCTTTCCCATCCTGGAAGCGATGGCCTGTGACGTCCCGGTGGTCTGCGCGCGCACATCCTCGCTGCCCGAAGTGGCCGGCGCCGCCGGCCTGCTGGTGGATCCGCTGGATGTGGCCGAGTTGGCCGCCGCGCTGCGCGCCGGCCTGACCGATGCAACGCTGCGAGAGCGCCTGATCGCGGCCGGCCGGCGACAGATGGCGCGCTTCACCTGGGCGTCGGCCGCGCAAGCCACTCTAGCTGCTCTGGAGGAAACGAGACGATGAGCGTGGAGCGTTCGACCGTCACGATCCTGGGCGTGCCGATTGACCGCCTGAGCCGCGCCCAGGCGGTGGAAACGATGGGGCGATTCGCGCAGAGCGGCGCGCCGCATCACGTCGTCACGGTCAACCCGGAATTCATCATGGCGGCGCGGCGCAACCCGGACTTTCGAGCGGCCCTGGCGGAGGCCGACCTCGCTCTGCCCGATGGCATTGGCGTGGTCTGGGCCAGCCGGCTGCTGGGCCGGCCGGTCGCCGAGCGGATCACCGGCGTGGACACCGTCCGCTCCCTGGCCCGCTTCGCCGCCGAGCGCCGGCTGCGGCCCTTCCTCCTGGGCGCGGCCGAAGGCGTCGCCGAGGAGGCCGCGCGCCTGCTCTGCCAGGCCAATCCGGGGCTGGAAATTGCCGGCGTCTATGCCGGCTCGCCGCGGCCGGCTGATGAAGATGCCATCGTCGCCATGATACAGGCGGCCCATCCCGACATGCTCTTCGTCGCCTACGGCGCGCCGCAGCAAGATCTCTGGATCGTCCGCACGCGCCAGCGGCTGGGCGTGCCTCTGGCGATGGGCGTCGGCGGGACGCTGGATTTTATCGCCGGCCGGCGTCGGCGCGCCCCGCGCTGGATGCAAACTCTGGGCATCGAATGGCTCTTCCGGTTGGCTCAGGAGCCATCGCGCTGGCGGCGCATGCTGGCGCTGCCGCGCTTTGCCGGCCTGGTCTTGCTCGATGCCGCGCGGCGCTTGCCGAACTGGCCCGGCTGATGTATGATGTTATCCCAATTCGGAGCCGGGCTGTGGGCCGCCCGTTCCAGACTTGCAGGCGGAGGATGCCATGAAGGTTATCTTGACCAAAGACGTCAAAAATATCGGCAAGGCCGGCGCGATCAAAGACGTGAATGACGGCTACGCGCGCAACTATCTGTTGCCGCAAGGGCTGGCGCGCGTCGCCACGGCCGGCGCGCAAAGGCAGGCCGAGGTAGAGCGGACAGCAGAGGCGAAGCGCGAGAATCGTTTGCACACCGAAGCCAAGGACCTGGCGGCGGCGATTCAGGGCATGGAACTACGCTTCAAGGCGCGCGCCGGCGAGAATGATCGGCTGTACGGCTCCATCACGCCGGCGGACATTGCCGCTAAACTGACCGAGAGGGCGCACACAGAGGTGGACAAGCGCAAGCTCGTCCTGGAAGAGCCGATTCGCAGCCTGGGTCTCCACAAGGTGACAGTGCGCTTGCTGGGCGATGTCCAGGCTGAAGTGAAGGTCATCGTCGAGAAAGACGAGGTGTAAAGCCTGTATCCGGGGCCGGCGTCAGGGTCGCCAGGCCGGCCCCTGTTCGTTCTCAGGATCGTCCGTCAACTGCACGACGTTCGAGCCGTCGGCG
>CAIQJD010000617.1 GCA_903872005.1 uncultured bacterium
AGGTCGCCAACCTTATCGTCGCGCAGTTGCTCTACTTGGATCGCGAAGACCCGGAGAAAGAAATCTCCATGTACATCAACTGCCCCGGCGGGGAAATCTACCCCGGCCTGGCCGTGTATGACACAATGCAGTTGGTGCGCGCGCCGGTTTCCACCATCGCCGTTGGCTGGACCGCCAGCATGGGAACCGTGCTTCTGGCCGCCGGCACCAAGGGCAAGCGCTACGCCCTGCCGCACGCCACCGTCCACATGCACCCCGCCGGCGGCGGCGCGCGCGGCTACGCGCCCGACGTGGAAATCCAGGTGCGCGAGCTGATGCGTATGCAAGACCTGCTGAAAGGCATCCTGGCGCGCCATACCGGCAAGCCAGTCGAACAGATCACCAAAGACTTCGAGCGAGACTACTTCATGAGCGCCCAGGCCGCCAAAGAATACGGTCTTGTGGACGAAGTCTTGGCCAATGCGGACGAAACACCTGCCGGCGCGCCTGCTGAAGCCGGCGCCAAAAGCTAACGAGGTGAGGGACGGATGAGCACCAGGTCAACAGGCGCCGGCGTGCAACGTTGTTCGTTTTGCCGGCGCAGTCAGGACGAAGTCGGTCGCCTGATCGCCGGGCCAGAACAAGTCTACATCTGCGACGAATGTGTGGATCTCTGCAAAGAGATTCTGGATGAAGAGCCGCGCGAGACGCCGGCGACCATCAGCCCGGAGGTGAATCTCTCGCCCAAGGAACTGTTCGAGAAGCTCAATGAATTCGTCGTGGGGCAAGACCAGGCCAAGAAAGTACTCTCCGTCGCCGTCTACAATCATTACAAGCGCATCCGTTCCCAGGGCAAGCCATCGGATGTTGAGATCCAGAAGAGCAACATCGTTCTCATCGGGCCTACCGGCTGCGGCAAGACCCTGCTGGCCCAAACCCTGGCGAAACTGCTCAACGTTCCCTTCACCATCGCTGACGCTACCTCATTGACCGAAGCCGGCTACGTGGGCGAAGACGTCGAGAACATCCTGCTGCATCTCATCCAGGCCGCCGAGTTCGACATCGCCCGAGCGGAGAAGGGCATCGTCTACATTGACGAGATTGACAAGATCGCGCGCAAGACCGGCGACAACCCCTCCATCACGCGCGACGTCTCTGGCGAGGGCGTGCAGCAAGCACTGCTGAAGATTATCGAAGGCACCGTCGCCAACGTGCCGCCCCAGGGCGGGCGCAAACACCCCCACCAGGACTTTCTGCAAATCAACACATCGAACATCCTATTCATCTGTGGCGGAGCCTTCGACAACCTGGAAGAAATCGTCGGCAAACGCGTGGAGGAAAAGGGGCGCGTCGGCTTCACGCGGGAACACACGCCGGCCGACTGCGGCCCGAACGAGAAGGTCGGCGGGGGGCGCGCCAATCTCAGCGACGAAGAGCGCCAGTTGCTACAGGTCGAGCGCGAGATGCGCCGGCGCTCCGCCCTGTTGCGCCGCCTCATCCCGGATGATCTGCTGCACTATGGCCTGATCCCCGAATTCGTCGGCCGGCTGCCGGTCTTCGTCGGCCTGGACTCCATTGACCGCGTCATGATGAAGCGCATCCTCGTGGAACCCAAGAACGCCATCGTCAAACAGTTCCAGCGCCTCTTCGCGTTGGATCATGTGGACCTGGTCTTCACTGACGATGGTCTGGAAGCCGCGGCCACCGAAGCCTTCAAGCGCAAGACCGGCGCGCGCGGCCTGCGGACGATCATCGAAGAGACGCTGCTGGATGTCATGTACGAGATTCCCTCGCGGCCAGACATCAAGAAATGCGTCGTCAGCGCCGATACGATCCTGCGCCACAAGGCGCCGATCCTGCTCACGCAGACCGACCACAGCCTGCCGGCGCTGCCCACGGTGCTCAAGGAAACCGCGTGACGCGCAGACGCAGCGCATCCCCGGCGCCGGCCTCTTTGATGGGGCCGGCGCCTTTGTTTGCCGCAGCCTGGCGCCGACCGAAGCCACGCGGCGCAACCAGCACGCCGGCCAGCAGCGCCCCACCGAGGACGAACCAGACCAGCGAGCCGGTCGGCCGACCGCTCTCCTGCGCGCCGGTTTCCAGGCGCGTCAGCCGCGCCTCCAGGTCCGTGAGCTGCTGCCCCTGCTCTGCCAATTGCGTCTCCAGGCCGGCCTTTTCCGTTTCCAGACGCGCAATCTGCTCCGCCTGCGCTTGCGTCACCTGATAGAGTCCCTGCATGGCCGCCAGCGCCACGCCATCGGCGTCCACCGTAGCAATGGATGTGTTATCTTCGCCAAGACCGAAGACGGCGTAGAAGTCCTGCGCCGTCGGGCCAAGATGGCGCACCGTCTCGTCCTGCGCAACGTAGTTCCAGGAAGCGATGGGCAGCCGCGCCAATTGCTCCAACGTGGCGCGCCCGTCGGCCGGCGCAAAGTTCTCTTTCAGATTGGCGTCGCTCACCGAAGACCATGATCCGCCGCCAGCCGGCACGCGCACCCCCATGGTCATGCCCGCATTGGTGTAGAAGTAAACCCCGCCGCTGGCTCGCGCCGTCCACCGATAGTCGCTGCTGCAAATCACTGGCGAGAGCGTCGAATTATCCGCCCAGACGAAACAGCCCTGATTGTTGGCCCACGCCTGGCGGCCGGCGGCGAAGCTATAGTCGCCGGTAGCGAAATTCGAGCTGCCCCCGGCAACCATCGCGAAATCGCCATCGGCCGTGTTGTCGTGACCTCCAAGCACCGTCGCTCGCTCGCCGGCCGCGCGGTTGTCATTGCCGCCGGCGACCGTAGCGTTCAGCCCCGTGGCGAAGTTGCCGACGCCGCCGGCGATGACCGAACCATCCGCCGTCGCCTGGTTGCTCCATCCGCCGCCCACCGTAGCGAACTGGTTGCCGGCCACATTGCCAACGCCGCCGGCCACCGTGGCGTACTGCGCGTCCGTAACGCTGACATTGTCGTTGCCGGCCTGGTTATCGCCGCCCCCGCCGATGACGCCATAACGATCCGTCGCCCGGTTGCAGGTGCGCCAGTCGGCCGGGTTGGTGCAGCTTCCGCCGGCAATCGTCGTGGACTCCGCCAACGCCTGGTTGCCGTGGCCGCCGGCTACGGCCGACCACGGCCCGTCGGCCAGATTCCCCTGCCCGCCGGCTACCGTCGCGAAAAGATTGCGGGCCAGGTTGCTCTCGCCGCCGCCGACTGCGGCGCGCGCGCCGCTGGCCTCGTTGCCATTGCCGCCGGCCACCGCCGCCCGCGCGCCGGTCGCCCGGTTATTCTGTCCGCCGGCGACGACGGTCTGTTCATTCTCCGCCACGTTGTTCAACCCGCCGCCAATAACGTCCGCGTATCCCGCTGCCCGGTTGCCCTGACCACCGGCAATGGTCGCATAGCCGGCCGTCGCCTGATTGTTCTCGCCGCCGCCCACCGTGGCATAGGCTGCATCCAGGGGGGCCGCGTTCTTGTTGCCGGCCTGGTTGTTACCGCCGCCTCCGATCACCCCGTAATTGTCGGTCACGCGGTTGATGCTGGCCGCATCCTGTGGATTGGAGCGCCCGCCGCCGGCGATCACCCCGTATTCGCCGCTCACTTCGTTGTCATAGCCGCCGCCAATCGTCGCATAGTGGCCGATGATCTGGTTGGACTCGCCGCCGGCGATCACCCCATAGAAACCACTGACGCTATTGGCATGCCCGCCGGCCACGGTGGCATAAGACGCCAGCGCCTGATTTTGGCCCCCTCCACCAACCGTCCCCAGGTCCTCCACCACACTGTTCGCATCGCCGCCGGCAATGACGCCGAAATCGCCAGCAACGCGGTTGCCATAGGGCGCCTGTCCGCCGCCCCCAATCGTCACGCCGTATGCATCGTCCTGAACCGCATTGCCGGCCCAGCCCCCCACCACACTGGGGCTGGCCGCGTTGGGGTAGAGACGCAGGGCGGCCGCGCCATGAACCGCCAGCGTCAGGCTGACGCTGTCCGTGGTACCCAGGAAGTGCGCGCCGGCCATCGTGCCAGCATTCCCCTCCAGACGCCAATAGGGGCCGCTGCCGGCCTCGTCATCGCCGCATAGCCAGCCCTGGCCGTCCCATTTGGCGACCTGCCCGTTGCGGCACGTCTGGGGCAACTGGTAGGAAGGGCGCAGACTGAATTGGCCGGCGTTCAAGGCCAGGCCAGCGCCGGCGTCATACTGCGTATCGTTGTCCACCCCATCGGCAAAACCGGCCGGAACATCCAGCAGGCCGCCCCAGGGGACAACCTGCGCGTAGAAGGCCAAAGGCGCGGCCGTGAGAGGCTGGCGCGGCGTCAATAAGGCCGGCGGATTGGCGCTGCCGGTTGGCCGCACGCTGATCTCCAAATAGAGCGCCATCCCCTGAAAAACGCCCGCGCCGAAGTCCAGTTGCGCCGTGAACAGACCATTCACGACCGATAGCGCATCTACCTGCACCAACGGCCCCACCGCCGAGCCGCCTTCGATTTGATCGTAGAGTTGAAACAAGAAGTCGTAGAGGCCATTGGCCGGCCGACCGCCGTCCAGCAGCCGGCCCTGATACGTAATCACCGACGCGGGCACATCCGAAAGCGAGACGCGGCCGGTCGCCTGCGCCATATCCGGCCCCATTCCCAACACCAACGCCACGAGCGCCGCAACGATGAGCAATCCCGAGACATGGCGTTTCATAGAAGCAGTCTCCTTTCTTGTCTCGCCAAGAACCAGCGAGAATCGTCTATGATTGTATAGCGGGAGGCGCGACGAACATCAACGATAGAGGATGGGCTACATAGCAAATACTAAGACGCTGGGCCGGCAACGCGAGATACGCTGCCGTCCCACAAGGCAGCCAGCCGTGGAGATTGATCGGGGGAGATCGTGTTCAGGCGCGTGGAAATTCTGGCATCACGGAAACGCGTAGATTTGGCGCACATCGCCGCCCAAAGCGGCGAAAGGCGACCAGAGAAACTCGGCGCGCCGCAGCCGAACCCGCAGGAGGTGGAGCGCCATCGGCAATTCCGCATCAAGCTGTTTCCACTCGGCTACTTGCTGATACTCGGCGCTGCCAATCGGCACCAGCGACGCCTCGCCGGCGAGCTGCGCGCCGGCCAGCTTGTTCATCCCGGCAAACTCGTCATAGATAGCGATAGACACGCGCCGATTCAGCAAGATGTTGGCGGCCTTCTCGCCGCCCTCGGTAAACACATACAGGCTGTCATCGGCGTAGACGTATTCCACCGGCGTGGCGCGCACCCTTTCCCCGAAACCGGTGCATAGTGCGCAGGTGCTATGCGCCAGCAAGAAGCGATCCAGATGCGCTCTCACGTCGGCCGCCGGCAACTTGCGGCCGACGTCATCGCGCAGCGCCTTGATCTCCAGCGCCTGCCGCATCAACACTTCGGCGTCGAAACGCGTCATGTCCTGGAAGGGAAGTCCCGTCTGGTCGCAGAAGCTCTGGAGGGCCTCAAAGTCTTCTTCCAGCAGCCGGTTCAGGGAGATGCCGCCGCCCATAGGACGCGCCCAGACTACTGCCTCGCCCAACAAGGCGCGCAATGGCGCGAGATAGCGCTCGCCCGCCGTGTCCAGCAGGCAGACGCAAAAGAGGGCGACCTTCTTCTGGCGCAGCCAATCGGCATTCCGGCTGACGAACTCCACCAACGTCGGGTCAAGGCTCTCGGCATAAACCGGCCCGCCGATGACGAACCACTCCCAGGCGCGATGGCGCTCCTGAAAATGCTCTGTAGTGCAATGGCGCGCCGGCCCCAGGACCAGCGCCAGCGACTGGGCGATCATATCGGTGTGGCCGTAGCGGCTCGTGTACAGGACAATAGTGCGCTGCATTCCCAGCCTCCTCAGCAACGTTTCAGGGCGTTGACGCCGGCGGCGTGAGATGCTGGTGCAGCAACGCTGCCGTGGCGCGCGTGTTCTCTTCCAGGGCCAGCATCACACCAATCAGCTCGCCAATGGCATAGAGCGTGATCGCCATGAATGCGCCGTACAGCGCCAGCGCCAGGCCTGTGACGGCAGAAGCGACGCTCATGGCGCTCTCCATGGCCCCACCCAGCATCGCGCCGGGCAGTCCCAGACTTTGGCTGTTCAGGAAGGTGCGCGCCAGGCCGCCGCCGGCCATACTGCCGGCACACAAGGCGACCGCGCCCAACACAGTCAGCAAGGCTATCAGCGCGCCCAGCACTTTGAAGACGACGCCAATGACACGCAGGGCTTGATACCGCTTCTCCATTTGCCTTCCCCTCCTGTTCTTCTCATACCACCATCCTC
>CAIQJD010000618.1 GCA_903872005.1 uncultured bacterium
CGCCGGCGCCAACGCCGCCGGCAGCCGAAAGCGCCCACGTCCTGACCGAGCGGGTCCATGGCGCCAATCTCAACGCCCAATACACTTTCGAGACTTTCATCGTCGGCTCATCCAACCGGCTGGCCCATGCCGCGGCGCGCGCGGTGGCCGAACGGCCGGCCGGCGCGTACAACCCCCTCTTCCTGTATGGCGGCGTCGGCCTGGGCAAAACCCATCTGCTGCAAGCCATCGGCCATTACTGCCTGCCTTATGGGCGTCGGGTGCGCTACGTCTCTTCGGAGCGGTTCACCAACGAGTTGATCAACGCCATCCGCTCGCAGACGACGAGCCAGTTCCGCGACAAGTATCGCTCCATTGATGTGCTGCTGATTGACGATATCCAGTTCATCGCCGGCAAGGAGAGCACGCAAGAAGAGGTCTTCCACACCTTCAACACGCTGCACGCCGCCAACAAGCAGATCGTCCTCTCCAGCGACCGCGCCCCCAAGTCCATTCACCCGTTAGAAGAGCGCCTGCGCTCACGCTTCGAGGGCGGCCTGATGGCCGACATCAGTCCGCCAGACCTGGAGACGCGCATCGCGATCCTACGCAGCAAGGCCGAGGACGAACGCCTGGCCGCGCCGGCCGCCGTCCTCGATTTCATCGCTCGCAAAGCGCCCAGCAACATCCGCGAGCTGGTGGGGAGCCTGAATCGGGTGATGATGTACAGCTCGGTGATGGGGTCGGCCGTCTCCGTGGATCTGGCCGCCGAAGCGCTGCGCGACGTGGTGGCCCTGCCGGCGAGCATGGAGCCTTCCGCCATCATCAACGCTGTGGCCGCCTATTATCGCGTCTCGGTGGAGAGCATTCTGGGCGAGCGGCGCAACAAAGAAATCGTCCTGGCGCGCCAGATGTCCATGTACCTGCTCCGCACCGAGCTGAGCCTGTCGCTGCCGCAAGTCGGCGCGTGCGTGGGCAACCGCGACCATTCCACCGTCATGCACGGCCATGATAAGATCAAGAACCTCATCGAAGAGGACAGCGACTTGCGGAAGGACTATCTGGCAATCCGCGAGGCCCTCTACAGCGAGGAGAAGGTCGCCCTGCGCTGAGCCGCGGCCTGTGGACAAGTGGGGTAAAACTGTGGATAACTCATTATAGTTGGGGATAACTGCTTGTTTGGCGGCGCTCTGGTCTCTGGATCGGGGCGCCGCCTCTTTTTACCCCCAAGCGATAGGCCGGCTCGCCGGCCGGCGGCCCCAGATGTCGTATCCCCTGCGCCGCCAGGACGCCAGATCCAACTATCCACAGCGGCCCTGCAGCGGCCTTTTTCCCCTGAAAGACCTCCGCAGTTATCCACACGTGGAGCACAGTCGCCAGGGAAGACCGCCCGGCGCTGAAACCAGCCAGCTTGTGTCTCGTGGGGGGCTGCCCCCCAGATGCCGGGGCAGCGCAGACTTATCCGCTTTTCCACAGCCCCTACTACGGCTATTATCTATTAAGATAATACTGTACTTGGGGATAAGGATAACTCAGAGGGGAAGCCAAAACGCGCCCAAGTCGTCAGGCTACCATCACGCGTCCATATAGGCAGCTCATTCGTCCATGTCGCCACCGCCGGCGCTGGCTGAGCCGGCGGTCTTGCGTTGCAAACGCTCCAGGCGATGCTCCAGCTCGACGAGATTGCGCTGGCGTTCCGGCCCCCGTTGCCAGCGGCGCACCCACCCGATGGCGCGTTGTGTGATCTCGGCGGCGTGGGAGATATCCCGGTCCGTCCACTCGTAGTGTTTTGCCAGCTCGACGTAGGCATCCAACGGGGCGTCTGCGTCGGCGTCGTCCAGCAGGCGATCCCACAGCTCGGCAGCCTCGCCCCGCCGGCCCTGGCGTTTGTACAGGGCGGCCAGCCGGCGCGTTGCCTGGCGCGTCCCGTGGGCCGGCATCTCGCCGGCCAGGGCGGCCCGATAGATGCGCTCGCATGCTTCGACATCATCCAGGTCTTCGTACAATCGGGCCACGCCCAGCATCTCCGGGGCGCTCAACGAGCGTTCTAAGGGCGCATCCAGCATCTGGCACAGGCGCGTTGTCAGAGTGACCATGGAGAGAATGTCTTGCTGGTTGTGCCAGAAGACGCTGACCAGGGGTCGGGCGTCGCCGCTGCGGAGATAGTCGAAATATAACGAAGGGATGATATAGCCAGGCACATCGTCGGAGCCGCGCCGCACGCCCAGGACATGGACCTCCAGGGCCGAGAGGGCGCACGAGGGGAGCCAGCCCTGCCAGAGCCGGCGCGCCGGCGCCAGCAGGTCCAGGTGCGGCGCGCCGCGCAAGGGGTTGACCAGATGGTTGAGCGTCAAGCGGGTCGTGACGATGGGCAGGTCGAAGGACTTGCCGTTGAAGCTGGCGACGGCGCGGAATGGCTCCAGGTCTTCGGCCAGCAAGGTCGCCTGCGCCGGCTCGTCGGCGTAGTCGCGCAGGAAGTATTGGCGCACGACGAAGCTCTGGTCGGCTTCGAAGTGGCCGACGCCGATGAGGAAGGCATAGGTCCCCGCGCCGCCGGCCAGGCCGGTCGTCTCGATGTCCAGGAAAGCGATCTGATGGGGCTGAATGTCGTGGAAGCGGTCATCCTGGGCCAGGCGCGCCAGGAGCAGGGGGCGTTGTTGCCACATCTCGACCAGGGGGGCGCAGCCCTGGGCATGGGTGGGGGCGAAGGTCTGGTGAACCACGTAGCACGCGCCATCGTGGCGAGAGATGACCTCGCCGGGGATCAAGTTCTCGACGCCGAAGCTGGCGGAGCGCGGTGGGCGCGCCGGCTTGGGCGTCAGGTGCGCCACGCCACGTTGGAGTCCCAGGGCTTCAAGTTGTTCACGCAGACCCATGCCGGCTCACCTCTTGGTCAGCAGCCCTTCCAGGTGCTCGATGCGGTTCAGGTAGCGGATTTCCCAGCGGCTATCGGTCCAGACCAGGCCGTGCACGCAGCAATTCTGGCTCCAGAGGGAAATGGTGTGCGCGCCGGTCAAGATGCGTACCAGGGTGCCCAGGGTTGCGCCGTGGGAGACGGCCAGGATTTTCTGATGGCCTTGCTCCAGCGCGTTCTGCACGATGGTCTCGATGGCCTGCGTCACCTGTTGGCGGAAGCGCAGGTAATCTTCGGGCAGGGGCGTGGCCGGCCGGCCGCGCGCGGGATCCAGCGGGTGGGCGTAGCGCGGCAGAATGTCAATCATGTGGAAGTCCGATTCGCAGAGCGTGTCCAGGTAGATCGGCGCCGGCGCCTGGACGTAACGGGCCAGGATGTGGGCGGTCTGGATAGCGCGCTGGAGGGTGCTGCAATAGAAGGCGTCGTAGGGGCCGCGCGGCTGCAGGAATTGGCCCAGGCGCTCGGCTTGTTGTTGGCCCAGGTCGGTGAGGGCGCTGTCAGAGCCGGCTTCTTCGCCGATGCGGTTGAATTCGGATTCGCCGTGGCGCGCCAGATAGAGCTGCATGGGTGTGGCATCCTATCGTCAGGTGAAGATGGCAGTGACCGGGGGATGATAGCATTAAATGCGGCCGGGGGCAAGATGGGGGCGGTTGCGGATTCAATGCGTTTGCGTTATGCGAGATGATGTGCTATACTAAACTCTGGTATATTTCTTTGTATTACGTATTGCAGTCGGAATCAGGGTGAGAACACCCATATTCGGTCTACTTGGCATCCACGCGGGCGCGTGTCTCCTCCATAACTCCAATAGCTATATTCCTCGATGAGCGACGACGCCTTTCGTCGCTGTCTTGGTGTATTCTGCAAGTAGTATCAGGAGACGTTTATGCCAGGATCGTTAATCA
>CAIQJD010000619.1 GCA_903872005.1 uncultured bacterium
AAGGCGCGCCCTGCAGGACGCCTGGAGGAGTGATGACGTCTGGAACGATCTGGCCCATGTGCCCACGTTGCGCCTGGAGATGGCCGGCTGGGCCAACGATGCGCCGCGCACGCGCCAGACCTTCTTGAAGCATCTGGGCGCGCTGCCGGCCGGCGCGTGGCATGCTCTGGCCGGTTTCTGCGCCAGCATGCACGCCGGCGATCCCGATTTCCAGCGCCCGAATGGCGACTATCAGTCCTGGTACATCCATGACCGGGGCAGCGATGCGCTGTTGCAGGGATTTGAGCATTGGGACGCGGTGGAGGGCGCGCTGATCGCCTACTATCTGCGCCGGCCGCTGCATTGGCTGGGCGTCATCGCCTGGAGCCGCCGGCCGGCGGACTACTTCTGCATCACCGAGGCCGGGGCGCGCTTCCTGGCCGGCGAGCTGGAGCTGGTCAGCGCCCCGGCCGGCGACCCGTTGCAGGTCGGCGACGATTTGACCATCGCGCTGACGCCGGATGCGAGCCTGTATCACCGCTTGCAGGTTGAGCGTTTCGCCGAGCGTTGCGCCGACGCCAGGAGCTACCGCATGACGCCGCGCAGCCTGCTACAAGCGCGCGCCCAGGAGATTCCCCTGGAAGCGGCGCGGCGCTTCCTCGAAAGGGCGGCCGGCGCGCCCCTCTCGGATGCCGCCGACGCGGAGCTGCGCCACTGTTGGAACGCGTTCAACCGCGTCCGCACGCGCCGGCTGGTCTTGCTGGAATTCGCCGCGCCGGAGGTATTGGAGTGGCTGCGGGGCGACGCCGAGGCCGCGCCGTTGCTCGGCCGAGCCGTCTCGGAGCAGAGCGTCATCGTTTCCGAGAGCCGGCTCAGCCGGCTGTTGGCGCGGCTGCGCCGGCTGGGCCTGAATGCCGAAGTCGTGCCAGAGGCCCCACGCGAGGCTTGATGGGCGTCGGGCAATTTGCCGCAGAGGCGGGAGAAGGGAAAGAGACATGCCGAGGGTTGACCTGCTCATCACGCATGGCGTTATCCTGACGCTGGATGCCGGCCGGCGCATCTTCCTGGACGGCGCGCTGGCAGTGGCCGGCGGGCGCATCGTCGCGGTCGGGCGCAGCGCCGATCTGCTGCGCGATTACCCGGCCGGCTGCGTGCTGGATGTCGCCGGCGGGGTCGTCCAGCCCGGCTTCGTGGACTGTCATGTCCACCTGTCGCAACATCTGGGGCGCGGCACGATCCCCGACCATTGGCCCGAAGCGCGCGAGCATACCCAGTGGTTCCCCTATTGGACGCATATCACCGAAGAAGACGCCTACTGTTCGGCCATGCTGGCCTGTTTGGAGATGGCGCGCAACGGCACAACGACCTTTTGCGAGAATGGGGCGCGCTTCGCCGCCGAGCTGAACGCCGGCGTGGCCGAAGCCGTGGGGCTGCGCGGCATCGTCGCGGAGGTCTGCTGGGATCTGGCGCCCTACCCGCAAGTGGCCGTGGGCGACACAGACGCCTGTCTGGCGCGGTTGGAGCGCCAACTGGGCGCGCTGCCGCACCGGCCGGGGGCGCGCGTCTGGGCCGGCGTGGGAATGGCCGGCATGGGGCTGTGCAGCGACCGGCTGTTGGTGGAGGGGAAGCGCCTGGCGCAGCGCGCCGGCGTCTTGATGGATATGCACCAATCCTTTGGGCCGGCCGATGTGGCTGCCTATCGCCAACATGCCGGCGGCAAATCGGCCGTCGCCCACCTGGACGGGTTGGGCATCCTGGGGCCGGATTTGCAGATCGTGCATCTGATCTACGCGGACATGGAAGAAGTGGCTCTGTTGGCGCGCACCCGCACGAACGCGGTGCATTGTCCGGCGGCCTCGACGCGCGTGGCGATGGGCGTCTCGCGGGTGGGGCATTTCCCGGAGATGCTGGCGGCCGGCGTCAACGTGGCCCTCGGCTCGGATTCGGGCAACTATTCGGACTTCTTCGACGTAGGCCGGCAAGCCTATCTGGCGGCCACGCTCCACCGCGAAGCGCGCGGCCAGATGCCGACGATTTCAGCCGAGCAAGCCCTGGAGATGGCGACGATCAATGGGGCGCGCTCGTTGGGGCTGGCTGATGAGATCGGCTCCTTGGAGGCCGGCAAGCGGGCCGACATCGTCATCCATTCGGCCCGCCGGCCCGAATGGCGGCCGGGCCTCGATCCGGTCAACAGCCTGATCTACAGCGCCCAATCGGCCGGCGTGGATACGGTCATCGTGGATGGCGAGATCATCGTGCAGGGCGGGCGCTTCACGAAGGTGGACGAAGAGGCCGAATACCGGCGCATTGATCGCGCCGCCCGCGCCCTGTATGATCGAATGGGCTACACCATCCCGCACCGTTGGCCGGTCATCGCATAACAGTCTCATGCAAGGAGCGCCGCATGTCCGATCGCGAGATCCTCAAGCCGTTGGTGGAGCGCACGCTGGAATTGGCCGGCCGGCCCGACGAGGCGCGCAAGAAAGAACTCTGGGCGCGGCTCAACGCCCTGTTGCCGGTCGAGAAAATCCCAGTCTCCCTGACCTTCGAGGGTATTCCCCGCAGGCAGTGGGACGCCATGTTCGGGGAGAAGCATCTGCGCTGTCAGGGCGAACTGGCTCGCGAGATTGAGTTCTATCTTAAGCAGCGGGTCTGGATGGCCGAGAACGTGCCCGACGATCACGTCATCTGGCCGGCCGTCGCCATTCCGGCGGTCTATCTGCCGCAACACCACCAGTGGGGCGTCGAATTGCGCCGGGCGCACACAGACGACGAGTTGGGTTCGACGGCCGAAATCGCGCCTTTCGCGGAAGATGTGGACATGGCGCGCCTGCGCCGGCCGTATACGGACGTGGATGAAGCCGGCACGGCGACGCATCTGGCTGAAGCCAGCGAATTACTGGACGGCCGGCTGAGCGTCTTCCCGACCTACGCGACCCTGGGCGAATCGCCCTTCGAGTGGGCCGTCAAACTGCGCGGCATGCAGCAGCTCTTCTATGATGCCTACGATAACCCGCAGATCATCCATGCATTGATGACCTTCGTGACCGAGGCGACCCTGGCCGATCATCGGCATCGCGAGGCCCACGGGTGGATCAATTGCCCGGTAGAACCCTCCGGCCGCTACCAGATGACGCTCACTTGGCGCCAGATCGCCACCTATCCCCTGCCGGACTTCGATCCGCGCCATCCGCGCATCTGCGATGAGCGCGCTTACGTCTCGGCCCAGAGCGCCTTCGGTTTCGGGCCGAAGATGTTCGCTGAGTTCGTGCATCCCTACAATAGCCGGCTGGCGGCGCTCTTCCCGCCCAAGTCGGTCTATTTTCACGGCTGCGAATGTCTCGATCAGAAGCTGGACGTGATCGCCACGCTGCCCAATCTGGGCCGGCATCACGTTTCGGCCTGGAGCAATGTGGCCCTGGCGACCGAGAAGTACCAGGGCGCGGTGGTGCTGGAAGTGACAACGCATCCCATGCTGGTCTGCGCCGGCCGGCAGGAGATGCGCGACACGATGGCCGGCCTGGCGCGGGCGGCGGCCGGCCACCCCATGACCTTGGGCATCACGGACATCTACAACTTCGGCGGCGAGCCGGACAATCTGCGCCGCTGGGCCGAAGCCGCTCAGGACGCGGTAGACTGAACGCAAGGCGACTCAGTATAGAGATAGATGGAGGCTAACATGCTGATTGACATCCATGCCCACGATGGCAAGTTCCGACGCACCGAGCCGATCCCCGGCGTGACGGCAGCGTATGACTATCGCGGCGAGACGATGGCGGACTTCATCGCCGACCTGGATCGCGACGCGGTGGACTACTGTTTCCTCTCGTCGGTGCAGGCGCTCCTGGAAGACATGGTGAAGGGAAATGTGACCACCTACGCCGACGCCGATCTCGACCCGCGCCTCTTCGCCTACACGTACTACGATCCCATGAACGTCGAAGCGTCGCTGGCGGAGATCGAGCGGTATCGCCGGCATCCCAAGTTCATCGGCTTCAAGTCGCGGCCGGAGTTCCACAAGATCTGCTTCGACCATCCCGATTACCGGCCGCTGCTGGAAGCGTCCGCGCGCCTGGACAAGCCGATCCTGCTGCATTGCACGCCGATGGAAGACGCCGTCGCGATGCGCGACATGGCGGCGCTGTACCCGACGGCCAAGCTCATCATGGTGCATGCCTGTCTGGGGCAGTATCGCGAGGCGGTGACGCTGATTCGCGAGCGCGAGAACGTCTTCGTGGAGCCGGTCACTTCGATGCACTTTCCGGGCAAGATACGCACGATCCTCGACATTGTGGGGAGCGGCCGGCTGATGTTCGGCACGGACTATGGTCTGATATCCCGGCCGCGCATCTTGCGCACTTACGAGGAGGCGCAGATGACGCCGGCCGAGCGTGAGGCGGTCTTCGCCGGCAACGCCCGGCGCGTCTTCGGTCTGAAGTAAGGAGCGTATCTGACGTCTGAGGAGGCTACGATGGCGACACTGCACAAAGTGAAGATCACGGTAGTGCGGAAGATGGACATGCGCGACCTGTGGGGCGCAGGGAACCCCGGCGTGGTGGAAGATTTCCCGCCGGTCTGCGACGCCTTTGCGGTCGGCGATACGTTCATCGTGGCCCCGGGACAGACGCCGGCCGGCTTCTGTTCGGGCGCGTTCGCGGACATCTACCGCTTCGTGAGCGGCCTGCAACGGGGCGCGGACTATCATTGGATGGCGAAGCCGGGCGAAGTCACGGTCTGTTGTGTGGATGCGTTCCGGCCGGTGGTTTTCAAGATCGAGCGGTTGGAAGAGTGATGGCGCTGCGGAAGCGGCGGCAACGGTTCAGGGTTACATCGCCCTGACCCCAACCCTGAATAGTTTCATGTTGTGAGCGGTTTGACTTTCCGCCATGGCTGGCCTATACTGATGTATGAAACATACCGTGAGCGCGAGCCGGCTCTCACCATACCTTCGCAGGGAGGATAGCGGAAGATGAAACGCGTGCTGTCTATGATCGGGATTTGCATCGTCCTTATCAGCCTGTCGGGGATCAGCGTCTTGGCCAGGGGCGGAACCCCCGACGTGACCCCACCCGTCGTCTATGCCGTCGGCGCCTCGCCGACGACTACCCCCATGAAGGACTGCCCCGGCAACCGCTCGGTGATGGTGCAGGGGAAGGCCATGGATATGGGCGGCGTTGCGCGCGTGATAGCCACGCTCCACTCGCCGGCCGGCGTCATGACCAACTGGCGCATGTCCCTCATGCCCGACGGCTACTGGCGCGTCTGGATTCCCAAGACCCGATTCACCATGAAAGGGACGTGGTATGTCCGCGTCCAGGCGTTTGACTACTTCGAAAACACGACCAAATCCGGCTGGTATGGCATCGCCGTCAGCGCATGCGACGTTACTCCGCCCGTCCTGAGCGAGCCGACCTGGTCGCCCAACGAGATCGTTGGCCGCGCCTGCGGCGGCGTGCGTACTGCCCTGGTGCAAACGACCGCCTGGGACGCCTCCGGCATCAGGGTTGTTGAGTTGTGGTTCTTGGCGCCGGGAGAGGCCCAATGGGTCACCCTCAACATGGCGCGTTACAGCAACAACGGCTATCAGGCCAGCATCGGCAACTTCCGCGTCGGCCAGGCGGAATTCTATATCAAAGCGTTCGACCAGCTCAATCACGTGAGCTACACAGAACACTATTTCATCCCGGTGCGAGGCTGCCCGCCTTGATCCTTACCGAACCAGGGTTGATCTGACCATCGCATGATGCAGCCGCCGGCCGTTTGGCCGGCGGCTGCGCGCTCCAGCGCCCCTGTTTGCGCGAATGGGCGACCTTGAGTAACATAGCCGGCGTCTGCATCTCCTTCCAGGAGCGCTCGCCATGTCATCCATCTCGCCGCCCATCGGCGCCGGCCTCATCGGCTGCGGCAAAGTCGGCCTGACCCACGCCCTGGCCTTCGCCAGTCTGCCCGAAGCCCGCTTCGTCGCCGCGTGCAGCCGCGACGCCGGCAAAGCCGCCGCCTGCGCCGGCCGCTTCGGCGCCCGCGCCTACACCGAGGTAGACGCCCTGCTGGCGGACCCCGCGGTGCAGATGGTCTCCATTTGCACGCCCCAGGACAGTCACGCCGAATTGGCCGAGCGTTGCGCCCGCGCCGGCAAGCACGTCTTGTTGGAAAAGCCCATGTCGGTGGACCTGGCCGGCTGCGACCGCGCCATCGCCGCCTGCGAAGCGGCCGGCGTCACCCTGGGCGTCGTCAGCCAGCGCCGCTTCTACGAGCCGGTGCAACGCGTGCGCCAGGCCATCGCCGCCGGCAAGATCGGCAAGCCGATCCTGGCGACCATGACCGTTTTGAGCTGGCGCGACCGGGCCTACTATGCCATGGATCCCTGGCGCGGCCAGTGGGCCAGCGAGGGCGGCGGCGTCCTGTTGACCCAGACCTCGCACCAGATTGATCTCTTCCAGTGGCTCATGGGGCCGATTGACGAGCTGTTTGGCTACTGGGGCAACCTGAGCCACCCCTACATCGAAGTGGAAGATACCGCCCTGGCAATCTTGCGCTTTCGCAGCGGCGCGCTCGGCCAAATCCTGGTCAGCAATTGCCAGAAGCCCGGCCTCTACGGCAAGATTCACATTCATGGCGACAACGGCGCATCGGTCGGCGTGCAGACCGATGGCGGCGCTACCTTCATTTCGGGCATCAGCACCCATGTGGACCCGCCGGTCAACGATCTCTGGACCGTCCCCGGCGAGGAGCATCTGTTGGCGCAGTGGCAGGGAGAGGACCGGGCGCGGGCGGAGACGCAGGACGTGATGACGCATTACCATCGCCTGCAAATCGAGGACTTCGTGCGCGCCTTGATCGAGGGGCGCGAGCCGGCGTTGCCGGGCCACGAGGGCCGCAAGCATGTGGAGGTCTTCTGCGCCATCTATCGGGCGCAGCGCGACGGCCGGCCGATCCGCTTCCCCCTGGACGCCGCCGACAACGCCCATTTCGACGGCCGGCTGCCGGCGTAGAAAAAGGCTGCGCTCCTGACGCCAGGACATCAGGAGCGCAGCGAGATGTTTGCGGGCGCGGCAGTCAGGCTACTTCTGCCAGATCCACCAATCGCCGATGCCGTACAGGTAGTTGACCAACCCCTGGCCGGCCATGCTGTTCCAATCTACGCCCTGCAGCCGGGTGCTCTTCGCGCCGGTCAGGTTCGGCAGCGCGATGGGCAGCCAGAGCGGGTCTTCGTTGTAGATGCAGTCAATCTGTTGGAAATACCCTTTGCGCTTGTCCAGGTTGCTCTCCGCTTTGGCTAAATCGAGCAGCTCGTCTACGCGGGCATTCTTGTAGAGCCAATCCGGGGCTTTCTTCCCATCGGCGCCACGCGCCACGGGATAGTGGTAGACGCCGATGTTTTCGGCTGACGTGGAGCGCAGGTACGAATCTGCGCCGCCCGGCTCGAAGCCGACGCCGCCGCCCTGCATGCTGAAGCTCCAGTCTTTGCCGCGCGGGCCTTTGCCGTCGCGGTAGTCTGCCCACAACGCCGAGTCAAGCTGGTCAACGTTCACCTTGAAGCCCAGCTTCCGTAGGTTCTCCTGGGCGATGGGCAGCCAATCGCTGCGCGCTTTGATGCTGACCCAGGATACCAGGCTGATGACCGTGTCCGGGCGCTTGGCAGCCGTCAGGCCGATCTCGTCAAAGAGGGCTTTGGCCTTCTCCTGATCGAAGGTGTAGCGCTTGATCGAAGGGCAGACGTAGGGCGTCCCATCGAACATGCTGTCGGCGACGATGGCGTGGCCCTGCAAGATGGTCTTGACATAGCCGGCGCGATCTGTGGCGTACAGCACTGCCTGGCGGGCTTTCGGATTGCGCCACAGCCCATTCATCGCCGACCAGTTGGGATACATGCCGTACCAGGAGCTGGTCGGATTCACCGCCTCCAGGATGTTGATGCTCGGCTCCGCCTTCAGGCGCTCGATCTCGGTGAAGGGCAAGGGCTGGATGAGGTCAATTTCGCCTTTTTGCAGCATGACCATCGCCACTTCGGCGCTGGAGATCTTCAGAAAGAGCTTCTCCGGCCCGACTTTGCCGCCCCAATAGTCGTCGTTGCGCTTGAACTCAAGATATTGGTCGGTGGCGTACTGGACGAACTTGTAAGGGCCGGTGCCGACCGGCGCTTTGCGCCAATACTCGGCCGTTCCTTTCATAAGCTGATCTTTGTCCAGCTTCTCCAGCGCCTTCTTCGAGCTGACGAGCGGATAATAGCCCAGGAAGAGGAGCGGGAATGACGCGTCCAGCTTGCTGACTGTGAACTTGATGGTGAGGGAATCCACGATCTCCATGCCGGCGATGGTCTGCGCCTTGCCGCCCTGATAGTCCGTCAGGCCCTTCAACATGCCGCCATAGCGCGTGACGAACGAAGAGACCGGCCGAAAATCCGGGTGCGCCAACATCAACAGGCTGTAAGCCACATCGTCGGCGGTGAACGGCGTCCCATCGTGAAACTTGACGTCTTTACGCAGCCGCACGGTATAGACCAGTCCGTCCGACGAGACCTCATAGCCGGTCGCCAACTGCGGCTTCAACCCATCGGGCATGGCCCAGAAGAGCGATTCGGCCATGGGGCTGTCGGCCCACCTGTCTTCCCAGAAGTTCGCGTGCAGCCAGCTCTGATTCTGCCAACTGCTCGGCATCCAGATGTTGAGCGTGCCGCCCATCTGCCTCTCTTTGGGCGGTTGCGGCACGGCCGTGGGCGGGACCGGCGTGGCGGTCACTACCACCTGCTTCTCTTTCTCCACCACCTTCGTCTGCGCCACGACGACCGTCTTCTCGATGATCTTCTCTTTTTCGACGACGACCGTCTCTTTCACGACTTTCTCGATGATCTGTGGGGTGGCCGGCGCGCATGCCGTGAAGAGCAAGATGATGATCATGAGCAAAGCGACCAGCGAAAAGCGTTTCATCTGTAGCTCCTTTCATCTCGTCCCGTATGTGACGTTGCGAGCGTCTGCTCTCTCCCAGGATCGTCTTCTATCTTCGTATGTGAAACCGGAATGCAACGGGCGTGCCAGGCCCCTTTCGGCAGAGTCCTTGTATCAGGCGTGCCCCTCCGTAGCCTCCTTTGCATCCCATCAGTTTTCGTGTAAGATCTGCCGTTTTTGTTCGTAAGCGCGTTTCCAGCTCGCCGCGTCGGCGCGCGCCGCGCGCAGCGCCGCCTGCAGTTCTTCCACCGTTTGCGGCAGCTCCTCGGCCGGCGCCGGCGTTTCACTGACCGGGCGCGCCGGCTCCGTTGCCGCGCGCTCCCGCCGCGCCTGCCGGCGCGTCCCCAGGCGTTTCTGCACCGCCGCCAACTGTTCTGCTTGCCGGCGCATGAACTCTGGCCGCGGAAAGCGCGTGTGATGCTCGGCCAAAATCTGGTAGATCATCCCGCCTTCGGCCTCGGTGAGCGCCGGCCAGCCCATGATGTGCGCGATGGTCGGCGCGACATCGGTCAGCCACAGGGTACGCTCCAGCGTCGCGCCGGCCTTGATGCCCGGCCCGCGCCAGATGAGCAGCGACTTGATCGTCTGGCCGCCCAGGGTCGCGGCCGGCAGCAGTTGGCCGTGATCGCGCCCGTAACCGGTCCGGAAGGCATAGATGACATCGCCCACATCGCGGCCCAGGTGGTCGTACAGCCCGATGATGCGCGCATCTTCTTTCCGTAGAATCAAGGCGAAGGGATTGCGCCCTGAATGCGGCTCGCGATAGGCCGTCAGGGCGTCTATGATGCGATCCTGCACTTCCTCGTATTGGTCGGCCGGCACATTCCCGCCCGGATCGCGCCCCTCCAGGCTCACATAGATGTAGCAATCCCGCTGGTGCTCGGCCAGACTCTTTGAGCGATCCACGCGTCCCCGGCCGGCCTTCACGTCCGATTCCTCGAAAGTCAGTAAGCCGGCCGCGGCCAGAATATCGTCCACGTAGATTTCGGGGTAGTCGCTCTCGATGACGCCATGATCCGAGACGACGCAGACCAGCGCCTCCGGCCCGCCGCCGGCCACGAAGTCGCCCACCATGCGATCCACCGCGACGTAGCAGCGCTCCAGGTGGCGCAGGCCGGCCGTGCGCTGCTCGGCCGTCCAGTCGTGCTTGCGGATGAAGTTGTGGTTGGCGTAGTCAATGACGTGGCATTGCATGGCGAAGAGGTCGGGCCGGCGCGTCTCCATGAGGTAGCGGCCGGCCTTGCCCATCCACGCGCACTGATATTCGATGAAGCGCAAGAAGATCTCCGGCCCGTGCGGGAACCAGCCCATTCCCTCTTCTGAGTAGGGCGGTAGGTCAAAGTAGGCTCCGAACTTGCCCACCAGCTCTGCGCCCAGCTCGGCCGGCTGCGTGAAGGCGTCGGTCGGATAGACCTGCGAGAAGAAGAGATTGAAGCCGCCGGTCTGGGCATCCACGTCGGCCAGCGCGGTCAGGAACGCGCCGCGCCGGCGCTGCCCCTCGATCTGGAACGTTTCGGTGATCGTCCCGCTCATCTCTTCCAGTTTCAAGACGGCCACCGCCTGCCGGAAGTCCTTGTCCCGGCAGAGCGCCACGCTGTCATAGCCGGCCGCGCCGCTGGCGAAGACCAGCGCCCAATAGTGGATCGGCTCGCCATAGCATAGCTGCTCGCCCTGGAACTGCAACGCCGCGATGATGTGGCCGCTCATGGTGCGGTACTCGATGGGCGCTTCGAGGATGGGCCGGCTCGACGCCGGCAGTCCCGCCCAGCCCTCGGCCGGCCGCGTGGCGACCAGGTTGGCGTCGGCCAGCGGGGCTGTGCTGAAGAGCTGGCTCAGGCTCAATTCCAGGAAGGAGCCGCCGCGGAACGGCCGCCCGCCGCCTCCATCCACCATCATCAGGTCGGGACTGCGCGGCGGCCAGCTCCCGGTGTACTTGAGGGTGATGGCCTGGCGGCCGGCGCGCGCCGCCGCCTCCCACAGCGTCTCGGCCTCGACCGCGTCACTGGTGAAGCCGCTGTGCCAGTAGTTGATCGGCTCGCCGGTGACGTGGTACGACATATCCGTCACGCCGTGGGAACCCGGCCACGCGCCGGTGGCGATGGTCGCCCAGTTGGAGCCGGTCAGCGTGGGGTAGGGGGGATAGGCGTTCTCGCAGCGCGTCCCTTCGCGCAACAGGCCGGCGAGATTGGGCAGCAGGCCGCGCGCCAGGAGCGGTTGCATGCCCTCGTAGTTCGCGCCGTCCAGTCCGATGAGCAACGCCCGGTTGGGTTGTGTGGTCATGGTCGTGTCGCCTCCAGGGTGAAAGGTATGAATCAGTTCACAGGGATGGGGACGCCCAGCAGGTTGCAGACGCGCCGCAAGACGTGCTGGCGTGTGGCGGCCAGGCCGGCGACCAGATCGCGCCGGCGCAGGATGCTCAGCAGCTCCTCGTGATGGGCGATGGTGGCGGCCCATTCGTTGGCCGAGGGCGCGCCGGCGGCGTTACGCATCATGATGCGGGTGAGCCAGGCCACGTTGCGCCAGGCCGGGATGAGGGTCTGGTTGCGCGATGCCTGGACGATGCAGGCGTGCCATTCCACATCCAGCACGGCCTCGGCGCGCTTCACCGCGAAGTCCGGCCGGTCGCCGACGACGAGCCGGCGCATCGCCTGGGTCGCCTCTTCCAATTCTCGGCAGACGCGCTCCCATTCGGCCGGCGCGGCGCGTTCCAGCGCCTGCCGCACGGCCCATTCTTCCAACGCGGCGCGCACGCACAACCCATCGTACAACTGCTCCAGGGTGAGCCGGCTCACCAGGGTGCCGATCTTGGGCTGCACCTGCACCAGCCCTTGCTGCTCCAGGATGCGGATGGCCTCGCGGATGGGGACGCGGCTGACGCCGAGCTGCTCGGCCAGTTCT
>CAIQJD010000620.1 GCA_903872005.1 uncultured bacterium
CGCCGTGGTCGGATTCTGGAAGAAGACCAGCTCTTCCATGGCGCAGCCGAGATAGCCGGCCAGCGCCGTCCGCGCCTCGGCCAACAGCTCCCCGGAGCGCCGGCCCATGAAGTCCACCGGCTCGCGCTCCAGCTCGCGCTGCCAACGCTGATAGGTCTCGAAGACCGGCGCCGGACACGCGCCATAGGAGCCATGATTCAGGAAGACGACGCTCGGATCAAGAAGGAACAGGGATTTCAAAGAGTCGGTCATGCGCGCCCCCAAGAAGTCAAGGTAATTGCTAACTCACTCCATTGCCTCACCGCCGAGGCGCAGAGGACGCAGAGGGTCGAAGATTGGCGCTTTTCGGCGACCTACCCCTGATTTTCTCTGCGCGCTTGGCGTCTCTGCGGTGGGATAGCTTCTCACACGAACTTGAAATGACTCTGCCAGGAGTCAGGTGTCACTCGCCGGCGTAGCCGCGCTTGGCCCAGACTTCTTTGGAGAAGGCGATCCCCGTCGGCGTCGGCTGCAGCGCGCCGAGGATGCTGGCCGGCGCAGCGCCGTCGCCCGGCCCCTTCGGCCAGGGCGACCAATGGTCATCGGCGTAGCGGGCGCGAGCAGCCTCACTGCGGAAGTCGGGCACGTCGAAGGGCCGGCCGTCTTCCAGCGCGCTCTTCCAGGCCAGGATGCCCACGGAGGACATCGTCACACCCCGATAGACGTCGAGGAAGGGCGGTTCGCCCGCACGGATGGCGTTGGCGAAGTGGAAATTGGTCCAGAAGTCGCCGCCGCCGTGGCCGGCTTTGCGCGCCAGGTCGCCATGCTCCGGCCAGTCAGGCAAATAGGTGCGCTCCAGCGGCGCATCCGGCCGGCGATCCCACTCCTCGTGCCAGACGCGAATCTGGCCCGGCCCGAAGTAGCCCGGCCCGCGCGTCAGCTCCATGGCCCCGTGCGACCCGTGCAGGCGATACCAGTTGCTATGGCCGGGGAGCAGGACGCCGAAGATGCGGAAAACTGCTCCATTATCCATGCGGCACAGGATCACCGAGCCGGCGTCGGCCACCCGCACCGTCAGCGCGTCCACTTCGGGGCAGGCGATGGACAGCGCGTTCACTTTGACCGGCAGCGTCTCGGTGATGTAGACCAGGGGGGCCAGCGCGTGGGTGCAATAGTACGTCGAGGGGAACCAGTTGCGCCAGTGATACAGGCCCGGCGAGATGCCGGTGCGGACATCCGGCTCCATCGGGTGATTGTACTCCCCCTCGGCGTAGGTCACCGTCCCGATCTCGCCGGCGCGGTAGAGCCGGCGCATCTCCTGGTTGAAGGCCGTGAAGGGGTAGTTCTCGGCCAGCATGTAGGTGCGCCCGCTCTGTTCCACCGCCCGGCACAGGGCCACACCTTCGGCCAGGGTGGCATTGCAGGAGGTCTCGCTCATCACGTGCTTGCCGGCTCCCAGCGCCTTGATGGCGAAAGGCGCGTGCTCGTGGAAGTAGTTCGCCAGGACGACGGCGTCCATGTCATGGGTCAAGAACTGGTCGTAGTCGGTGTACGTGGCGACGCCGAGCTGCCGGCCGGCCTCTTGTAGCTTCTCTTCCCACCTGTCGCAGATGGCGACGAGCTGCATGCCGGCGATCTCGGCCCCGCGCGCGAAACTCATGCCACGCCCGACGCCGATCACACCCACACGGATAGGTTTTTCCACGTTCATCTCCTGATTTAAAGCCCCAGCTCTTTGCAGGGCGATTTCAGATTGAACCAATTACCTTCCAAACGTGTCATCAACGCACAACTCTCAAACGACCCTGAGTTCCTGGCGCAAGTCCTTGAACTGGGCCATGAATTCGCGTTCCATCTGCTGGCGCGCCGCGGCCGGCAGCCGGCCGGCGCGCACGCCGTTGAGGACCATCTGCTCGACCGCGCCGGCGTCCCAGCCGAAGGTCTCGGCGCAGCGCAGATACTCGTCGGTGAGGGTCGTGTTGAACAGGCTCGGATCGTCGGAGTTCAACGTGACCCACAGGCCG
>CAIQJD010000621.1 GCA_903872005.1 uncultured bacterium
CATCTTCTTGCTCCTGTAACTCGAAGAGGGCGCATCGTATGCTTATGATGATTGCCTGATGGTCAGACCACTAAACAAGAGTATAACACATTTGGGGGGGCGTGTCAAGGGGGCGCGCTCGCTGGGTGTGTTTCAAGTTTTCGGTGATCAGACGCCGCCCAATTTGACACCGGGCGCAGGCTGTGGTATTATAGGACTAATCTAATATGTGACTGATCTATTATTTGAAACCAGGAGAGCATGCCATGTCTCTCGAATTCGCGATCTTGGGGTTCCTGCAATATGGCCCGATGACCGGCTATGACCTGAAGAAGCATTTCGACGTTTCGGTGCGCCATTTCTGGCCGGCCGACCAGAGCCAGATTTACCGCACCCTGGCGCGGCTTGAAACGCAAGCCTTTGTCGAGCGGGAGACGCTGCGCGGCCAGGAGCATCCCGACCGCAAGGTGTATCACCTCACGCCGGCCGGCCGCGACGCGCTGGCCCGCTGGCTGCGCGCGCCCCTCCCCGCACAAGACACGCGCCTCGCCGAGCTGATCCAGGTCTTCTTCGCCGGCCAACTGTCCAATGCTGAGGCGCTGGCGTTGTTCGAGCGGCTGGCCGAAAGCGCGCGCGCCGCGCTGGCCGGCTATGACTTGATTCCGCAACCGCCCGAAGCGGATGGGCTGGCGCGCGAGCGGTTCTTCTGGCAATTGACGTTGGACTATGGGAAGATGTCGACGCGGGCCGACCTGCAATGGCTGGAAAGCGTCATTGCCCGCATCCGCGCCGGCGAAGCGCCGGCCGACCCGGCCGGCGCGTGAAAGCGTATCTCAGTGCGTTGGGAGGCAGCGTATGTGGCTTCGAATCGTAGTCTTCTATGGGTTGACGTTCGTGTTCACCATCGCCCTGGGCGGCTTCCAGGAAGCGGCGCAGATCTCCGCGCAAGCGGTGATCCTGCCCCAGTGCGCGCCGGCCCTGGCCGCGCTCCTGGCCCTGTTGATCTTCCGCAAAGATGGCCTGCGCGTCGCCTTCTTGGACCGCAAGACGCCGGCGTGGCGCTATGCGCTCGCCCTGGCGACGCCTCTCGCCGGCGGCGCGCTGGTCTATCTGATCTATCGCCTGCTCTTCGCGGCGCGCGCGGCCGGCGCAACGGCCGCTGTCCCCTGGGGGCTGTTGCTCTGGTTTCCGCTGGGCGCGCTCGGCGAGGAGCTGGGCTGGCGCGGCTATCTGCACCGGCGCGTGAGCGCCGGCCTGGCCGGCCTGGTCTCTTCGATCCTCGTGGGCGCGTTGTGGGCTTTGTGGCACGTGGGGATGTACCAGAACGGCCCGCTGTTCATGGCCTTCTTCGTGTTGCAGATGGTCGCCTATAGCGTGGTCCTCTATGCGCTGGCGGCGCCGGCCCGTTTCAACGTGGCGCTGGCCGCGCTCTTTCATGTGGGGATTAACGTCGCCAGCCTGTTCAGTTACGCGTATGTCAACCAGGTCGAGTATATCCTCGTCAGCAGCCTGGCCTGGACGCTCATCGCCGGCGTGGTCGTCTGGATGCGGAAGCCGCAATTCTTCGGCGCTCTGAACGAGCGCTGAACTTCACAGGGAGAACTATCTATGAGCCATCTGAACCAGCCTCGCATGCGCCGCGTCTGGGCGCTCCTGTTCGCCGGCCCGCTGCTCTTTCTGGCAGCCATCATCGTCGTCTCGGTCTATTTTGGCATCGTCACGCGTGGCGACGCGGCCGCCATCGCCGAGCGCTCGGCGATGGCCACGCCCTACATGCTGGCGGCCGTCCTGGCGCTCCTCTTGCTCCTGTTGGTTCGGGCGCTCAAGGCGGAATCCGTGCGCTGGCCGGCGCTGGGCTGGCGGCTGTTGCCCGGCCAGAAGCTCTGGCAAGAGGCGCTGATCGGCGCGCTCCCGGGCATCGCGCTGGCCGTCGTCTATTTCACGCTCCTATCGCCGGCCCTGACCTGGCTGCAGGCGAACGTGGGCGACTATGTGCCGGCCGGCGAGCTGACCGGCGCGCTGGGCGCGGCCCTGGCGCCCTTCTTCCTGGCCAATGTCGTGCTGGCGCCCTTCGTCGAGGAGAGTCTCTATCGCGGCTTCGCGTTCGGGCGCTTGCAAGGGCGCTATGGCGCGGCCCTGGCAAGCGTCATTGCGTGCGCCTGTTTCGGGCTGCTGCACTGGACGGGCGGATTCTGGTATATCGTGCTGACCGGCGTGGTGGCCGGCGGGCTGTTCGCCGGCTTGCGCGTCTGGCGTGGCGGCCTCGTCGCCCCGTTCGTCGCCCATCTGGCGCTCAATATCCTGGAGTTCCTCTGGGTCTGGCAGGGGCGTTGAGCGCCGGCGCGGCCTGGCCCACTAGCGGTTGAGGAGGACGGCCCGGCTCACCCAAACGGTCGGGCCGGCTGCTGCCGAAAGGCCGACCTGCCGGGCGATCTCTACCGAGCGCAAGAACGCGCCGCGGCGGACGTGGATGATCGGCTCGACGAGCAGGAGCCGGCCGCCCGGCTTGAGGCCGGCGCGCACTTCGGTCAGGAACGCGGCCTGATCGGGGACTTCGTGGAGCATCCAGAAGGCCAGGGCGAAGTCGGCCGGCTCGCGCAGGCCGAGGCCGGCGGGGCTGGCCGGGTGCAGTTGGATGCGCGCCATGACGCCGGCCGCTTCGGCCCGGCGGCGCACGCCGGCCAGCATCTGCGCTTGCAGGTCCACGCAGATGACCTTGCCGGCGGGGCCAACCAGGCGGGCCAGGGGGATCGAGAAGTAGCCCATCCCGCAGCCGAGGTCGAGGGCCGTGGCGCCGGGCGGGACCAGGCCGGCGAGGATGCGCTCTGGCGAGTGGATCAGCCGGCGCAGCGGGTTATCGAAGGTGGGGCAGAGCCACCAGGGGCAGACGTGGCCGGTCGGCCGGCGGGGAGATGGCGGCTTAGCGTTTGGCAAGTGAACCTCCTGTCGGGAGCGGCTCGCTCCCATCCTTCCAGACGCGCTCGACCAGGAGATATACTCCCGTTGAGGGGTTGGGGAAGTCTTCCCAGCCGCCCTCACGGAGCGCCTGCAACGCGCGGGCGTTGCTCAATGCCGTGTCGGTGTGATCGCGCAGGCACGGATCGAAGACCGCAATGGCCTTATCATACGCGGGAATGAACTCGCGCAGGCGTTCGATGACCCGCCGCGCATCCTCGAAGTACCGGCCGGCGCGCTCGAAATGGAGCAAGAACCAGTACTCGAACGCCGGATTCGATACGGCGAGGTGAATGCCCTTCGCGCCGGCATATTCGACGATTGAAGCGATGTCCCGGCCGGCGCTTCGACATCGAACACACACCAGGCTTCGTCGCCGTGTCTCCAACCATTTCCGGGACGCATTTCATCGGCGGCCTTCTGCGCGAGTTTCAGCAGGTCGCTCGAACGCGTGCCGCCCGGAACCACGTGTAGCGAGAACGCATGCGAACGCAGGCCCTTCTCGAGCGCGCGGAAATACATCGGTTCCGTCTTCTCGCCCTCGCAGACGATGTGGATGCGGCGTTTCGGCGGCCGGCGTCCCTGCGACCGTTTCAGCCGCGGTTCTGACCCGAATAGCGGTCTCTGATCCTTGCGCCCCGATGGCTTCTCTGTGCGACTCATTGGCATGCGCCTTTGTCAGCAACGAGCGTGGCCGGGTCGCCCAGTGCATGATCAGATGAGTTACTCGGTAATTTGAAGATGCGATTCATGTTGGCAGCCGAAATGAGAGCAGACGCGACCAGCGAGTTCGAGAGCAGTGAGCAGGCGTGCGGGCTCGATCACTTTGCGTTTGCCATGCACCCAGTGCGGCTCAATCGGATTGAGCCACGGGCTTTTGGTGGGCAGAAAACACGGGATGATCCGAACGCCTTTGCCTTCCCGCCCAACTCGCTGGTTGTGTATCCGCAGCCAGTCTCGCACCATGCGGCTGAGATGCCAGGAAGCGTTGTCCCAGACCATGAGCAGCGTGGTCTTGTCAAGTTGTTCAAGTTTGGCGCAACACCAGTCCAGGAATTGGGTCGTCACGCCACTCACGGGCCGACCGTCAACGAAGCCCAATACTCAGTCGGGGTGGCTGCCAGCCAGTTCGATCAGATGGTCGCGCGCGCGCTTTTTTCGCGCATATTCTGGATCCGGGCTGGTAATCCACTGTTTGGCCCGCTTCCAGCGCACGCCCAAGCGCTCCAGTGTCGCGCGCACCGTCTCGCCGCTGACTCGCTCCGACGTCAGGCCAAGCTCGAAGCTGACTTCAGCTACCAATGCCAGCGTCCACACGCTGGTCTCCTTGCCAAATCGGCGTGGGCTTTCGTGCAATAACGCTCGCAACTGCTCGTCTTGCTCCGCCCCAAAGGCTCGCCGCGCTGTGTGGGGCCGGTTGGAACCTTTCTGTAACGCATCCACGCCACGCCCGTTGAATGCGTTAATCGCATCAGTCACCGTGTCGGCATCGCAGCCCAGATCTGCTGCAATATGCGAGGCCAGCTTGCCGCGACTACTCGCAAGCACGATCTGGCTGCGTCGCAACGTGAATGCCTCTGAGGAGCGCAGACCCGCTTCGACGGCTTCCCGCTCTTCTTTGCTCAACGGTCGTACAAATATTGGCTTTCTCATGAACCCTATTATACCACCCCGACTCATAAACCTGAAGGCACACTAGCGCAGCTTGCCACGGCCGAGGATCGGCCAAATCACCTCCACCACGCCGTTGCGGATGCCGAACATCTGATCGTGCAAGAAGACCGTCGCATCGCCATAGCCAACCTGGAAATCGTAGGCGTCCCCGACCGCGATGGTCGCAGCCGGCTCCTGCAAGATGACCGTGCCATGCTCGGCCGACATGGCGATGCTCCTGGTCGCCGGCAGGCCGATGGGGCGCGGCGCGCCGGCCCATTCGGGCAGGCTCTTGAAGCCGCAGTCGAAGATGATGCGCTCTGGCGTCGGCCGGCTGACCACCGTGGCGCGCACGTGCAGCGCCGGCGTCGTCTGCACGCCCCACGACTGATAGGTCGGGTCGCAGAAGATGGCCCCGCCGGCCTGAATCTCCGTGACGCCGGCCTGGAAAGACGTCACCCGGTAGGTGCCGCTCCCGCCGCCGCTGACGATTGGGACCGGCAGGCCGGCCTGCCGGCACCGCTCGGCGCTGTCCGTCAGCGCGCCCACGGCCCGCTCGATTTCGGCCCGCTTGGCCGCTTCGGGCTGCATATCGCAGGCATGCCCCTCCCAGGCCATCAACCCCATGAAGCGCACGCCGGGCGTGTGCGCGGCGATGCAGGCCAGGGCCACGGCCGGCTCGCCGGGCTGCACGCCGGCGCGGGCCATGCCGGTGTCCAGCTCCACCAACACGCCAATTTCGACGCCGGCCGCGCTGGCGGCCCGCCCCATGGCGGCGATGTTGGCCTGGCTATCTACGGCGACCTTGACGTCGGCGTGGCGTTGCAGGCCGGCCAGCCGCGCCAGCTTCTGCGGCGTGACGATCTCGTTGGCGACCAGGATGTCCGTGATGCCGGCGGCGGCCATGACTTCGGCTTCGCCCAGCTTGGCGCAGGTGACGCCGATAGCGCCGGCGCGGATGGCCTTATGGGCGATGGCCGGGATCTTCATGCCTTTGGTGTGCGGCCGCCAGGCCACGCCGGCGGCCTTGAAGTGCGCCGCCAGGAAGGCGATGTTGCGCTCCAGCGTGTCCAGGTCCACCCACAGGGCGGGGGTATCG
>CAIQJD010000622.1 GCA_903872005.1 uncultured bacterium
CGTCGTGGCCGGCGGCGAAGCCGCCCTGCGCCAGAAACCCTTCCTGATCAACTATTCGGAGCCGACCCCGCCCCTGACCCATTCTTTCGGCGCGGTGCGTAAGCTCTTCCTGTGCGCCGACAAGGGCATCCCGATATGCTACACGCCGGCGATGCTCATGGGCGGCAGCGGGCCGGTCACCATGGCCGGCGCCATCGTCCAGGCCAATGCCGAGGCGCTGAGCGGCCTCGTGCTGCACCAGTTGCGCGCCAAAGGCGCCCCGATCATCTCCGGCTTCGCCACGCCGCCGTTGGACATGGCCGACTCTACCGCCTCCTATGGCGCGCCGGAAATGCGCCTGTGCGACGCCGCTATGTCGGACCTGTACCACCACTACGGCATCCCCATGTGGGCCACCACCGGCTCCGACGCCCACGCCTTCGATGCCCAGGCCGCTATCGAACACACGTTGGGCATCTTCAGCGGCGCGCTCAGCGGCTCCAACTTGATCCACGACGTCGGATTCATCGGCCAGGGGTTGATCAGTCACCCGGCGACGCTGCTGATGTGCAACGAGATCATCAGCTATGTCAAGCGACTCATGCGCGGCTTCGAGTTGACGCCCGAAACCCTGGGGCTGGATGTCATCCAGAGCGTTGGGCCGGGCGGCAACTATATGTCCGAGGAGCATACGGTCAGGTTCTTCCGCAAAGAGCAGTGGCGCCCGCAGTTCATGAACCGGGCCGACCCGGATACCTGGCAAGCCAAAGGCGCCCGCTCCTACGAAGAGCTGGTCGAGCGCAAGACGCTGGCGCTGCTGGAGACCCACGTCCCAGAGCCATTGCCGCCGGCCGTCCAGGAACAGATCAACGCCATCATGGCCCGGGCGCGTGAAGAGCTGGCCCACGTGCGTTTTCAGGCATAAGCCGTCCTTTACGCGCCATACTGCAATTCGCGTTGCATTGACGCCAGTTGTCTTCCGTGCTATACTAAGTATATCTATACATTCCCCTACAACGAAAGGAGTCACGCGTATGGGCGGCGCATTCGGACGTAGCTGGAATTTGTTCAAAGAATCTCTGCGGGTACTGAACTCCGACAAGGAGTTGCTGCTCTTTCCTGTCTTGAGCGCCGGCGCCTCGCTCATTGCCCTGGTCGTCATTTTCGTCATCGGCGGCCTCGCCATGTTGAGCATCCCGGCCTTGCGCGTCGGGCTGGAGAGTATCACCAATCAGACCGGCGATGGCGCCATGGAGACAACGACCTACGTCGCCGGCCTCGTCGTCCTCTTCCTTTTCTACCTGGCCGGCTCCTTCATCACCACCTACTTCACCGGCGGGCTGGTCGGGGCCGCCCTGGTGCGCCTGCGCGGCGGGGACCCAACCTTCAGGGATGGGATGCGCCTCGCCAGCCAGCGCATCGGCGTGATCTTCGGGTATGCCCTCATCCAGGCCACCGTCGGCGTCATCATCGGGATGCTGCGGGGCAATAGCAAGTCGCGCGGCATTGGGCGCAACCTGGTGGCCGGCGCGGCCCAAACCGCCTGGAACATTGCTACCTTCCTCGCCATCCCCTACCTGATTGATAAGGGCGCTGGGCCGATTGCGGCCATCAAATCGAGCACGGCCGCGCTCAAGCGCACCTTCGGCGAGCAGATCGTCGGGAGCGCCGGCGTCGGCGCGGTCTTCGTCATCCCGATCATCTTCATCATCATCGTCGGGGGCGCCCTGTGCTTCTTTTTGGCGTC
>CAIQJD010000623.1 GCA_903872005.1 uncultured bacterium
CTCAAGCCGCCGCAGCCGGAAGGCGGTCCCCGCCGGGACTCTTTCTGCGCCCGGGTGGGGGTTTCGCCCCACCCGGCGCCTCGCCAATCGCAACGTGGGTTTGGGACTATGATCAAATACCTGATCCGTCGCTTGATCATCAGCGTCTTGCTGGTAGCTGCCATCTTCATCTTCGTCTTCTTTGCGTTACGCATGGCCGCCGGCGACCCGGCCCTCATCAAAGGCGGCATCTATGCCCGCCAGGACGTCCTGGAGCAATACCGCAAAGAATTCGGCACCGACAAGACGCCCCTGGAACAATTGGGACGCTTCCTCTCCGGCCTGCCCAAAGGCGATTTCGGCACTTCCTTCCGCTATCAAGAGCCGACCTTTGACATGATCAAACGCCACATGCCGCACACCCTGCGTCTGGGCGGCATCAGCCTGCTGATCGTCATTCTACTGTCGGCCGGCCTGGGCGTCCTGGCCGCCTTCAAGCGCAACTCCTGGCTCGACCAGGCGGTCCTGGCGCTGGCGGTCTTCGGCCAATCGGCGCCCATCTTCTGGATTGGCTTGATGCTGGTACTCATCTTTTCTGTACGCATGCAGCTTCTGCCGGCCGTTGGCTACAGCGGCCCCAAGAGCCTGATCCTGCCGGTCATTACCGTCGTCATCGCCGAGCTACCCTGGCAACTACGCGTCATCCGCTCTGAGATGATCGAGACGTTGCTGCAAGACTTCATCCGCACCGAGCGCGCCTATGGCATCCGCCGGCCGCGCATCAACTTCATGTACGCCTTGCGGAACGCCGCCATCCCGTGGATTTCGGTCATGGGCGTGCAGGCCGGCTACGTCCTGGGCGGCACCATCGTCGCCGAAGTCGTCTTCAACTATCCGGGTATGGGCAAGCTCTTCCTGGACGCCGTCACCTCACGCGACTACCCGCTGGTGCAATCCATCACCATCGTGACGGCTTCGCTCTTCGTCTTCATCAATTTCTTCGTGGACATCGCCTACTCGTTGGTGGATCCGCGCATCCGCACGACGTCGTAGCCGGCTGCGCCGCACAACTATGGTTGACGGATAGGTCTCTATGGGAATACGTAACAACTGGGTCTTTGTCATGGGAGTCGTGCTGTTCGCGTTGGTCGTCTTCGCCGCCATCATCGGGCCGGCGCTGATGTCCTATGACCCCAACCGCAACGACATCAACCAGCGCCTGAAACCGCCGCTGACCCCCGGCCACCTCCTGGGCACAGATGCGTTGGGGCGCGACCTGGCGACGCGTTTGATCTACGGGGCGCGCATCTCGATGCTGATGTGCTCGGTCAGCGTGCTGCTGGGCATGATCGTCGGCGTTGCGGTGGGATTGATTGCCGGCTTCGCCGGCGGCTGGCTGGACGCGGTCCTGATGCGCCTGGTAGACATCCAACTCGCCTTCCCCTTCATTTTGCTGGCCCTGGTCATCGTCACGGCGCTGCCGCCCTCGGTGCCCACCCTCATCCTGCTCCTCTCGCTTTCGGCCTGGGTGCTCTTTGCCCGCACGGTGCGCGGTTCCGTATTGAAAGAGATCAACCGCGAATACGTGCATGGGGCCATTGTCCTGGGAGCCAGTCGGCTGCGTATCGCCTTGAAATACGTCCTGCCCAATCTGATTCCGACCATCGCCGTCATCGCCTCACTGGAGCTGGCCGCGCTGATCATGTTCGAGGCCACTCTCAGCTTCCTGGGCGTCGGCATCCAGCCGCCAACGGCCTCCTGGGGCGGCATGATGCTGGAAGGGCAAACGTACATGCGCTCGGCCTGGTGGATTACCACCCTGCCGGGCATCGCGATCTTCCTTGCCACATTGAGTATGAACCTGGTCAGCGAGGGATTGCGGGACATCCTCGACCCACGCTTGCAGCGGTGAGTATGAGCATGAATGGACAACCCATCCTTGAAGTGAAGAACCTGAGCACCAGTTTCGATACGCCGCGCGGCGAGCTGCGCGCCGTAGACAACCTATCCTACCGCGTGCATGCCGGCGAATGTCTCGGCATCATCGGCGAAAGCGGCTCCGGCAAGAGCGTGAGCTGCCTGTCGGTCATCCGCCTGATCGAGAAGCCCGGGCGCATCACGGCCGGCGAAATCCTCTTCATGGGCCGCAACCTGCTCGACCTTTCCGAAGGTGAAATGGAAGAGATCCGCGGCGCCGGCATCAGCATGATCTTCCAGGACCCGCAGACCAGCCTCAACCCGGTCTTCACCGTCGAGCGCCAGATGTGCGACGTCATTCAGCGCCACCGCCAGTGTAGCAGCAAAGAGGCGCGCGAGCGCGCCACCGCCATGCTGAAACAGGTGGGCGTGCCGGCGGCCGAAGAGCGCATGGGCCAGTTCCCCTTCCAGCTTTCCGGCGGCCTGCGCCAACGTGTGATGATCGCCATGGCCCTCTCCTGCGACCC
>CAIQJD010000624.1 GCA_903872005.1 uncultured bacterium
CACCGGCGACAATCCGCTGACGGCCGCGGCCATCGCCGCGGAGGCCGGCGTAGATGACTTCCTGGCCCAGGCGACGCCCGAAGGCAAGCTAAAGCTGATTCGAGACGAGCAGGCCAGAGGGAAGCTGGTCGCGATGACCGGCGACGGCACCAACGATGCGCCGGCGCTGGCCCAGGCGGATGTCGGCGTCGTTATGAATACCGGCACCTCGGCCGCCAAAGAGGCCGGCAACATGGTGGACCTGGATTCCAACCCGACCAAGTTGATCGAGATCGTCGGCATCGGCAAGCAACTGCTCATCACGCGCGGCGCTCTGACGACCTTTAGCATTGCCAACGACGTCGCCAAGTATTTCGCCATCATCCCGGCGATCTTCTCGGCCACGTATCCGCAGCTCAATGCGCTGAACATCATGCATCTCGGTTCCCCGCAGAGCGCCATTCTATCGGCGATCATCTTCAATGCGCTCATCATCATCGCTCTGATCCCGTTGGCGCTGCGCGGTGTGACGTATCAACCCATGAGCGCCGCGGCGATGCTGCGCCGCAACTTACTGATCTACGGCGTCGGGGGCATCATCGCTCCCTTCGTGGGGATCAAGCTGATTGACCTGATTGTGACGGCAATCGGTCTGGCGTAGCCAGAGGAGACGAAATCATGTCTGCGCAACTTCGGCCGGCATTGGTAATGCTGGCGCTGCTGACGCTCATCACGGGCGTCATCTACCCGTTGGTCGTGACCGGCGTCGCGCAAGTCATCTTCCCCTTCCAGGCCAATGGCAGTCTGCTGCAACGCCATGGGGAAGTCATCGGTTCGGAACTGATCGGGCAGAACTTCAGCGAGCCGCGCTACTTTTGGCCGCGCCCATCGGCCGCCGGCGCGGCTGGCTACGACGCCACTGCTTCTGGTGGCTCCAATCTGGGGCCGACAAGCGCGATGTTGATGCGACAGGTGAGGGAGCGCGTCGCGGCGCTGACATCTGAGAATCCTGCTTCCGCTGTCCCGGTGGACATGGTGACGACCTCCGGCAGCGGGCTGGACCCGCACATCACGCCGGCGGCGGCGCAATTCCAGGCGCCGCGCGTGGCTGCTGCAAGAGGCATTAAGACGGAGAATGTGCTACAATTGGTGCAGCAACACACGGAGAAGCGGCAATTGGGAGTCTTGGGCGAGTGGCGCGTCAATGTATTGAAACTCAACCTCGCCCTGGATCAACAGTACCCCGTGCGCGACGCGCAACCTTAGGTAGGCGACCATGATCGACTGTGGCCGAGAGCCAGAGCGTCCCTCTGCGGATGCACTCCTGGCGCAATTGCAGCAGAACGAGTGCGGCCGGCTCAAGATCTTCCTGGGCGCCGCGCCGGGCGTCGGCAAAACTTATGCCATGCTCGAAGCCGCGCAGGCGCGCCGCGAGGAAGGCGTGGATGTCGCGGTCGGCGTGATCGAGACACATGGTCGCGCTGAGACGGAAATACTATTGGCCGGCCTGGAAACGGTCCCACGCCGGCTGGTGGAATATCGCGGCCTGGCGCTGCCCGAGATGGACCTCGACGCGCTGCTGGTACGACATCCCAGGCTGGCCCTGGTGGACGAGCTGGCGCATACCAATGCGCCGGGGAGCCGGCATCCCAAGCGTTACCAGGATGTGGAAGAGCTGCTGGAAGCCGGCATAGATGTCTACACCACGGTCAACATCCAGCACCTGGAGAGCCTCAACGACGCGGTCGCGCAGATCACCGGCGTGCGCGTGCGCGAAACGATCCCCGATGGGCTGTTGGAGCGCGCCCATGAAGTCGAGCTGGTAGACCTCTCGCCGGAGGCGCTGCTGCAGCGTCTTCAAGAAGGCAAGGTCTATGTGCCCGATCAGGCCGAGCGAGCGATCCACAACTACTTCCGCGCCGGCAATCTGATGGCATTGCGCGAATTGGCGCTGCGTCGCACGGCCGAGCGGGTAGATACGCAGATGCAAGGCTACATGCGCGCCCATGCCATCCGCGGCCCCTGGCCGGCCGGCGAGCTGATCATGGTCTGCGTCAGCGAGAGTCCGCTCTCCCAGCAGCTTGTGCGGATGGCGCGGCGCATGTCCGACCGCCGGCGCGCGCGTTGGCTGGCCGTCTACGTGGAGACGCCGCATCATCACAGGCTCAACGACGCCCAGCGCGCCTGTGTAGAGCAGACTTTGCGCCTGGCCGAACAACTGGGCGGCGAAGTGGCGACCATCCCTGGCATTAGTGTAGCCGATGACCTGGTGCGTTATGCCCGGTCGCGCAACGTGACGGAGTTGCTCGTTGGCAAGTCGCTGCGCTCGCGCTGGGACGAGCTTCGGCGGGGTTCGGTGGTTCACGATATCATCCGCAAGAGCGGCGACATAGACGTGTACGTTGTTACCGGCGAAGAGGGGCGCGCCAGCAAGCCACGCCCGCCGGCTTTGTGGCGCAAGTCGGGATTGGCCCCGCGCAGGTTCCTGTACAGCACATTGAGTGTGGCTGTGGCGACCGCCGTGGCAGCTATCCTCCAGTCTTCGGTCACGCTGCTGGACCTGTCGGTCATCTTTCTGCCGACCGTGCTGATCAGCGCCATGCGCTGGGGGTTGGGGGCGTCTATCCTCGCCTCCGTCCTCAGCGTCCTGGCCTATGATTTCTTGTTTGTCGTCCCGCTCTATACGCTCACCATTTCCGACCCCGGCGATGTTCTGGCGCTGGGCATCTTTCTGGTGGTGGCGGTCTTGACCAGCGACCTGGCAGCGCGCCAACGCAGCCAGGCGGAGGCCGCGCTGCGCCGCGAAGAGCGCACCGCGGCGCTCTACGCGTTGAGCCGGCAAATGACCCGCGCTGCTGACCTGGCCGGCGTCTTGCAGACAGTGGTGCAGCAGGTGGCGCAGGTGCTGGCGGTGCAGGTGATCGTACTCTTGCCCGAAGGCGAACGGCTGGCGCTGCGCGCCTCGCAACCCCCTCTGGAAACACTCCCTGAAAACGAGCTGGCTGCGGCCACATGGGCCTGGCAACACAACCATGCCGCCGGCCGTGACACCGATACCCTTGCCGGCGTCGGGTGGCGCTACCAACCTATGACGACAGCCCAGGGAGCTGTGGGCGTTCTGGGATTGAAGCTGGGGCCGGTCGCCGGCGGATTGGGCGCGGAGCAATTGCGCCTGCTGGAAGCTCTGGCCGGCCAGGCGGCCATCGGCATCGAGCGCGCCCTCCTGGCGCAGGATGTTGCCCGGTCGCGTCTGCTGGCCGAGACCGACCGCCTGCGAAACGCGCTCTTCTCCTCGATCTCGCACGATCTCCGCACGCCCCTGGCTTCCATTTTGGGTTCGGCCAGCAGCCTGCTCTCGTATGGCGATGGTTACGATGAGGCGACGCGACGCGACCTCCTCCTGACGATCCGCGAAGAGGCGGAGCGCCTGAACCGCTTCGTGGGCAACCTCCTCGACATGACCCGGCTGGAAGCCGGCGGGTTGCAGTTGCGTCGTGACTGGCTGGAGATCGGTGAGGTCATCGGAGCGGCTCTGGCGCGGTTGCGTGGGCCGCTGGCGCAACATCCTCTCTCGGTGTCCATTGCAGCCGGCATCCCGCTGTTGTGGCTGGATTTCGTCCTCATGGAGCAGGTATTCTTCAACGTGCTTGACAATGCCATCAAGTATTCGCAGGCCGGCGCGCCGATTCAGGTGCGCGCCTGCGTCGCCGGCAACATGGCGCAGGTGGAGATCGCCGACACAGGGATTGGCGTGCCGGCGCAAGACCTGGAGCGCATCTTCGATAAGTTTTATCGCGTGCAGCGGGAGGACCACCATCGCGCCGGCGCCGGCCTCGGCCTATCTATTTGTCGCGGCATTGTGGAAGCGCACGGCGGCAGCATTGATGCCCGACCGGGGGCCGAAGGACGCGGCACGGTCATTCGGGTGCATCTGCCCATCCAGCAGCCGCCGGCGCTGGAAGAGACGGAGGAAGAAAGCGCGACGCAGGAAAGCGAGGCGGGCCATGACTGAACCGAAAGTGCGGGTGCTCGTGGTGGACGATGAGTCGCAGATTCGGCGCTTCCTCCGCGTGACGCTGAGCGCCCAGGGGTACGAGGTGCTAGAGGCCGAGAATGGCCGGCAAGCGATCACGCTGGCTGCGACCGAACGCCCAGACCTGTTGGTGCTGGACCTGGGCTTGCCCGACGAGGATGGCTTGCAGGTGATTCGCCAGCTCCGTGAATGGAGTGATATGCCGATCATCATCCTGTCGGTGCGTGACAAAGAGACGGACAAGGTCGCAGCGTTGGACTATGGCGCAGATGACTATCTGTCCAAGCCCTTCGGCATGGCGGAACTGCTGGCGCGCATTCGGGCTGCCCTGCGCCGCCGGCTGCAGGCCGAGACGCCGCAGCCCATCTATCGCGCCGGCGACCTCATGGTAGACCTCGCCCGGCGCAAGGTGTCGGTTGGCGGGCGCGAAGTGCGCCTGACGCGCAAGGAGTACGAAATTCTGCACGTGCTGATTACCCATGCCGGCAAGGTGTTGACGCACCAGCAGCTTTTGCGGGCAGTCTGGGGGCCGGCCTATCTCACCGAGACGCATTACCTGCGGGTCTATATGGGCCAATTGCGCCAGAAGATCGAGGCCGACCCGACCCAGCCGCGCTATCTTCTCACCGAGCCGGGGGTAGGCTATCGTCTGGTGGAGAGCGAAGAATGAGTCGTCGCTGTTGACGCCGCGCGCAGGAGCCGCTATAATTGGGGCATGGGCATTCTCAAACAGATATGGGAATTGTTGCGGGATACGTACCTGGCGTGGCTCAAGGATGGCGCGCAGTCATTGGCGGCGGCGTTGGCGTACTACGCGCTCTTCTCTCTGGCGCCGCTGTTGATCATCGTCGTTGCCATCGCCAGTCTGATCTTTGGGCCGGCCTCGGCCGAACGGGCGGTGGCCGGCCAGTTGCAGTACCTGGTCGGCGAGGATGCCGCGGTCGCCATCCAGCAATTGATTAGCACAGCGGCGCGCCCGGGCGCCGGCGTCG
>CAIQJD010000625.1 GCA_903872005.1 uncultured bacterium
CTATTGACTCTATGCTGAGTCTGCCGTAGAATAGCAGTAGATTGGTGTAGAGAGCCGGTTGCCGCCGGAATGCCGGCGCGTTCATTCGCACTGGAAGGGTCCAATTGATGCTGTCACAGTTCTCATGCGACAGAGCCGTCTATCGTATCGTGCCACACGGCGCTTCATATCTCGATGCAAGCGAAATGCTCTGCGCGCCATTCCAGGAAGGCTGTGTGATGGCAATCGTCGGCTTCCTGGCTTGCCCACGCGGCTGCGGCGCTACGATCTACTGGGCGCTGACGCGCGAAGCGGCGGAGTACAAAGAACAATTCCTCCTGTATCTGAACCAGCTCCTGTCATGGACATCATGCCCGGAACACAGCCAGGCATGCAGCCCGCGCGTCGCTGTGCAGGCCGACGCCGAATGGTGCGCCCTCCCCTCCTCATCAGCGGTGATGGCCGGCGGCCGGCGATACCGCAATCTCTACGAATAGACGCCGAGCGCCGGGCGCGTGGCGTCGACATTTGACTTTCCGGCGGCTTCCCCTATAATAAATGACATACCGCATATCGTATACTATTACGCCGGCCAGGAGGGACACCGACATGTCGGTCCCCGGTCGCCTGCCCAGCAACGATGAAACCTACGAAGACCGGCCGCGCCTGGACGTCATGCTCTTACGCGCCGGGCCGGCGCGCATTGTGCGCCAGAGCCTCAGCGAGCAGGCCGCCCAGGCTGTCCGCGCTCGCATCTACGCGCTCCAATTGCCCCCCGGCACACGCCTGGTGATTGATGACTTGGCCGCCGAGCTGGGCGTCAGCCGCACGCCGGTGCGCGAAGGCTTGCGCCAGTTGGTTGCCGAAGGTCTGGTCACGTACGACGGCAACAGTTACGTGGTCACCAGCTATTCCCGCCATGACATCATTGATCTCTTCGCCATCCGCCAGGCCCTAGAAGTGCTGGCCGCCTCGCAAGCCGCCGAACGCATGCCGGCCGAAGCCATCCGCGACCTGCGGGCGCGCTGTGAAGAAGGGCGGACCCGCATCGCCGCCGGCGACGCGGAATACCTCATCACCCTGGACATGGATTTTCACAATGGCATCGCCGAGGGCACCCAAAACGGCCGGCTGAAGAGTCTGCTTGCCAGCCTGCAAGAACAAGCCTGGCTCATCCGGCGCTGGGGCTTCTTGCCCAAGCTCATCGAATTCGTAGAAACGATCACGGTCGCAGAACACCTCGCCGTCCTCGACCGCCTGCTGGCGCGCGATAGCGCCGGCGCAGCCCGGCTCATGGAAGAACACCTGCGCCTGGGCCAACAGCGCACGCTCAAATGGTTGAAACTATAGCCCACACGACCCCAACCCGGTTATCTGTACGCTCTATCTGTACCCTGAAGGAGGCGACTCAGAAATGACAAAGACCACCAGTCTGGAGAATACTTTGCGCGAGCGCATCGCGGAAGAACGCGCTCGCGAGCAGACCATCACTGCCGAGGGCGTCTATCAACGCATCGCCGCCGGCAACATCATCGCCGCCACTGGCACGCTGCTATTCCATACGAAGCCGGCCATCTTCGTTGCCAAACTCCAGGACGTCCTGACGAAAGTCACGGAGCTTTACCCGAATGGCGACGCCGGCCTGCAGAAGAATATCCTCAACTTCCTGGTCAAGCTGGCTATTGACCTGAACACCTTCGTGCCCCAGTGGATCTTGAGTGAGGGGCTGTCGGACTCCGCCATCGCTGCCACCGCCGAAAGGGTCAGCGCCACCCTGGCAACCCTGGAGAGGCTGGGCGGCGCAGCGCCGGCCGCAGTGATCGCCGACACCCGCAACGAAGCCATCGCCCGCATCAAAGCCGAAGGCATCGCCGACAACGCGCAAGTCATCGCCCTGACCGATCAGCTTTTGGGCAAGTCGCTGGCGACCTACGTGACCAACATCTCGACCGAGATCAATGCCAGCAACCTGATCGAAGCGGCGCGCGCCAACCTGGCCGGCAAGATGGAGACCGAACTGGGCAACGACTACGCTGCCTTCCTGCAGTACACCATCTGGCAGGGCGCATCCTTCGTCACCACCAACCCGGTGCTGATCAAGATGGCCTGGGACATTGATCCGGCCCACTGGAACGCCCAGGTAGACGGCATGATCCGCGGCAAATATGCGCCGGCCGACCTGAAAACCATCCTGGCCGACACGCCGGAGACCGTCCAGAGCGCCATCACCGCCATCAACTCCCTGGTGACCATGTCCGTCGTCGAAGAGAACTGCCGGCTCCTGCGCGACATCTTCCTGGTGACCGCCGGCCAGCGCGGCTATGTCAGCCTGCAAGTCAATCCCAAGAATCACTCCGACGGGGCAGCCATGGTCTCCGAAGCGCGCACCCTCTACGCGGACCTGGAACGGCGCTTCGCCGGCGTGCCCAACGTCGTCTTCAAGCTGCCGGCCACGGCCGGCGGCCTCTACGCCGCCGAAAAGCTCACCGAAAAAGGCATCGGCGTCAACATCACCGTCAACTTCGCCGTCTTCCAGGAACTGGGCTTTGGCGAGGTTCTGGATCGCGGCCACGCCCTGGTCAGCTACCTGGCCCTGATGAACGGGCGCATGTCCTTCCCGGTGCGCGATGACCTGAAGGCCCACGATGTCCCCGGCGGCGTAGATGCGGCCCGCTGGGCCGGCGTCGAAGTCGCCCGCAAATCCTATCATGGCCTCTACGACCCGAAAGACAAGGGCGGCCTGGGCATTGATACGAAGCGGGTGCGCCTCCTCATCGCCTCGTTGCGTATCTATGGCGACTGGCTCCCCGACATCTCCGAGCTGTGGGGCTGCCCGGTCATCACCATCTTCCCCAATGTCCGGCGCTCGTGGGACAGCCACCCGCGCGAGTGGGAACCCTGGTCGGTGCTCGGCATCACCCCGCCCGGCGATCTGGCGGTCATGCTCAAGAGCGAGATCTTCCGCCAGGCCTGGTGGATGCCCGGCGACGCCGAAGATGCCAGGCCGGCGCGCGTCCTGACCCTCGATCCCGGCGACGCCGAAGATCTGGCGAAATGGCCGCCGATCGCCCAGACCCTGGGGCAGTTCATTGACCTGTACGATCAGATGGGCCAACTGGTGCTGGGGCGCATGAAGGCCCTGGCCGCATAACGGCGACTTCTTCCATCCTCCGTTTGACGCGGGGCCAGACCGGGTAATGCCGGCCTGGCCCCGCTCAGTTCCCGGCTAGGACCGTTAAGAGACGAGCCGGCGGAACGCCTGCTTGCCCAGCTCCGATTCCAACCGCGCCGCCAGATCCTGCTTGACTAACGCGTCCTTGACCAGCTCCAGAATCTCGTTCCAGCGCGGCTTCAATTCCTCCAGATCGGCCGCCGTATGCGCCCACGACATGTGGCTCCCCGGCGCGGGGAAGATGCCGCGCTTGTTGCACTCCTGCACCCAATAGGTCGCCATGAGCTTGGCGACCTGCGGGTCATCCAGATGCCAGTTGAGGCCAAAGTTGCAGGAGAAGCCCTCGAAGCGCGCCGGCACTTCCCACTTCTGCGCCAGCGCGTTGAAGGCATCCATATACGTCTGGCCCATCTTCCACAGATAGGGATGCACCTGCCGGCGCTTGTACTCGCGCACCGTCGCCAGGGCCGACGTGGCCGTGATCGGGTCCGACCAGTAGGTCGAGCTGATGAAGAGGCTGGCGGCGCACGCCATGATCTCCTTCTTGCCGGTCACCGCGCCGAAGGGATAACCATTGGAGATGGCCTTGGCGAAAGTCGCCATGTCGGGCGTAACGCCAAAGAGGCCCTGCGCGCCGGCGATGTCCAGCCGGAAGCCGGTCACCACCTCATCAAAGATCAAGACGACGCCATGCCGCGTCGCCAGATCGCGCACCCCTTGCAGGTAGCCCGGCTTCGGCTCCGTCGAGCGCGCCGCTTCCATGATAATGGCCGCCACCTGCCCCTTGTTGCTCTCCAGGACTTCCTCCAACGAGGCGAGGCTCTCCCACTCGAAGGGGATGGCAGTGCCGGCCAGGCCCTTGGGCACGCCGGCCGGCTCGATGCCCGGCAACAGATAGTCGTTCAGCGTGGCGGAAGAGCGCAGATTCGCCGCCAGATACCAGTCATGCCAGCCGTGGTAGCCGCAGAAAGCGATCTTGTCGCGGCCGGTATAGGCGCGCGCGATGCGGATGGCAATGACGTTGGCCTCGCCGCCGCCTTTGCAGTAGCGCACCATCTCACAGCACGGGATCGTCTTGACCAGCTCTTCGGCCAGCTCCAGCTCCACCTGCGAGCTGACGCTGGGCGCCGGCCCGCGTCGGATCGCCGCGATGACGGCGTCATCCACCACGTCATCGGCATAGCCCAGGACATTCGCGCCGACAGCCATCTGCAAGTCAATGTACTCGTTGCCATCCACGTCCCAGAACCGGCAGCCCTTCGCCCGTTCGGCGTAATAGGGCGTGACGCCGAAGGCGTAGCGATCCGGCCGGCGCGAGATGAGCTGCGTCCCACCCGGGATCACCTCCATCGCGCGTCGATACAACTCATAGGACTTATCTACACCGTGCGGCCGCATTCTCTTCCTCCTCAAGCGCAAATTGCGGGCGAGTCACGCGCAGCCGTCCCCATCACCCTTTGCCAAATCGTCCTGACGATGGTATGATGCGCCGGCGCAAATCGCCACGGGAGCGCGTGTCATGTCTGATTCTCACCGCGAAAGCGATTCCTGTCAAGAAGAACGGGCGCTGCAAGAGGGCGTCCAGCAGATCGTAGTCAGCCGCGAGCGCACGCCGCGCAATCCCCGTTGGCAGCGCGCCTGGTGGCGCACCCTGGAACGCTACAATGCCCGGCTGACGGCGCTGCGCCAGGAAGCCGGCGCGCCCGAGGACGCCGCCGCCGAGTCCCCAGCGAAAGGACCCGCAGACTGCCCATGACTTTCGACTATACCCTCTCCGAGCCGGCGCGCCGGCTGCACCAGGAAGCCATCATTTTCGATGGGCACACCGACTGCCTGCTGGACATCCTGGCCGGCGAACGCGCCTGGGACAAAGATGAAGGCAAGGGCCAGTTAGACCTGCCGCGCCTGCGCGCCGGCGGCGTCACCGCGCAGATCTTCGCCGCGTTCGTGGAGCCGGCTCAACGCCACGACGCCCCCGGCGAAGTCCTGCGGATCCTGGAGACGGCGCACGACCTCCTTGACCGCTGGCCGGCCGACATGCTCCTGGCGCGCCGCGCCGGCGACGTGCGCCGCGCCAAGTCCGAAGGCCGGATCGCCGCTGTCCTGAGCCTGGAGGGCGCCGAAGGCGTGCGCACGGACCTGACCCTGTTGCGCGCTTTCTATCGTCTGGGGGTGCGGAATATTGGCCTGACGCACAACGACCGCAATCTGGTCGCCGATGGCGTGGGCGAGGGGCGCACGGCCGGCGGGCTGACGGAGTTCGGCGTCCGGCTGGTGGCCGAAATGCGCCGGCTGGGGATCATGCTGGATGTGGCGCACCTGGCGCCGGCCGGCGTGGCGCAGGTCTTCCAGATCTATGAGGGGCCGGTCGTCGTCTCACATGGCAACGCCAAGGCCATCTGCGACCACCGGCGCAACCTGACCGACGCCCAGCTAGAGCAGCTTGCCCGCAGCGGCGGCGTCATCGGCGTCACCTTCGTGCCATCTTTCATCGCGCCCAACCGGGCCGACGCCACCCTGGAGAAGCTCCTCGATCACGTAGACCATATCGTCAAAGTGATCGGCATAGATCATGTCGGCCTCGGCTCCGACTGGGACGGCATCGGCGATCCGATCTCGCCGGCCTTCCCGCAGCATGTCGGCGACACGCCGGCCTTCACCGCCGGGCTGCTGCGCCGGGGCTACCGCGAGGCCGACGTCCGAAAGTTCCTGGGCGAGAACTGGCTGCGCGTCTTCAGCCGGGTCTGCGGAGAATAGCGGCGCGCCAATGCCTGTTTGAGTGGTCTTACCGACTGTGGTATACTCCGGCAGGAGGTAGCGTATGGATGAGAGGGTCGCGACCGCCATAGACTTGATGGTGCAGCGCCTTGTCACGCGCTTTGCCCCCGATCAAATCATACTGTTTGGCTCCCATGCGCGCGGCGACGCCAGAAGAAGTGGCGCGTCGTCGAGACATCGTGGGCACTATCATTCGGCCGGCAGTGCGCGAAGGGAGGGTGCTCTATGTTCGTCAGCAATGACGAGACCCTGACAGTTATCCATCAATGGACACAAAAGGCGGAAAACGATCTCAAGATTGCCATACACACCCTCAAACTTGGCGAAGATTACCCAACGGACATGGTGTGCTTTCACGTGCAGCAATGCGTC
>CAIQJD010000626.1 GCA_903872005.1 uncultured bacterium
CGCCGCGCCGCCGGCCTGGGCGGCGCGCTATGCCGGCGAGTACGCCGCCCTGCTGGGCGAAACGCCGCTCTACGCGACGCGCATCGTGCGGCGCGGCCAACACGCATGACGGGGCATCCTGCCACAACTCCATGACCTCAATAGGGAACGCCAATCTCTATTGCGCCGCAGGACTGGACGATGTATAATGCCCGCATGGGGAGGTGGAGATGGTAGAGACCCTAGAAACGGAGCGGCTATGGGAGGTTGGCCTGACAGCGCCAAGTCGACTTAAGAACGGCGCGGTGAACAGTCTGATGCCGAGCGATGGGCCAATCCACAACTGGTACACTTTTGTGCTTTCGTTTCCCGCCCATTTGGTGAGGCAATACCTGGAACGATTCTCGGTTGATCGGGAGAGCTGCACCCTTGACCCTTTCTGCGGGACGGGAACGACGCCAGTGGAGTGTAAGAAACACGCTTTGCCTTCCATCGGCGTTGAAAGTAACCCGATGGCCTACTTTGCCTCTCAGACGAAGGTCCTGTGGGATATTGATGCGGAAGCGTTCTTGCAGGACTGTGATCGTATTGCCCGAATCGCTGCCGAAAAAGCCGAACGAGCCGGCTTAGGCGAATATGATGACCTGCCCCTATTTGGCGGAGAGCCTCAGCCGGCCGCGCTAAAAGATCTTTCCCATGATCAGTGGGCGGTATTGTCTAGGGCGTTCATCAGCGCAAAGCCACTGCATCGGACCCTGGCGCTTCTGGAAACCATTCGATCTGGCGCGCGCAAGCCCTGGACCAATCACCAGGAATTGGCGGTCGCCAAGTCCCTTGTCTCTGGGATTGGCAATGTCGCTTTTGGCCCGGAGATCGGCGCTACAGAGCCAAAGGCAGATGCCCCAGTGGTGCGTCTCTGGCTGCGCGAATGTCAGCGGATTGGCAATGATCTCAAGCATATCTCTCCTGTTTGTAAGAGAACGCCGGCGCTTGTCCTGCAATCCGATTCAAGATTGCCTCTACCTGTTTCGGCAAAAGGCGTGGATTTCGTCATCACGTCCCCTCCTTACCCCAACGAAAAAGACTACACGCGCACTACCCGATTGGAATCGGTAGTGTTGGGTTTCATCCAAAGCCGACGCGATCTACGCGCTCTCAAAGATGGTCTTCTGAGAAGCAACACGCGCAATGTTTTCGTCTCTGACGAAGATGACAAGTGGATCAAACAATTTGCCAGTGTCAGCCTGCTCGCCAAACAAATTGAAGAACGGAGACTCGCTTTGGGTAAGACATCTGGATTTGAGCGCCTGTATGCTCGCGTGGTGTTACTCTATTTTGGCGGGATGCGCCGGCACTTTGAGAACCTCTTGCCGGCGCTGCGTCCGGGCGCAAAACTGGCTTACGTTGTTGGCGACCAAATGTCCTATTTCCGCATCCCTATCCGTACTGGACAGATTCTCGCTGAAATTGCTGAGAGTCTCGGATATCGCGTCGATGGCATTGATTTGTGGAGAACCCGGCTTGCCACGGTCACCAAAGAATGGCTTCGAGAGGAAGTTGTCTTGCTGTCAGCTCCCACGCATTGAAACGCCGATGACCTACGGAAAGGCGCCACATGGCTGAGACTGCAATATACGACCGCCTGATCAGTGAGGTATTCAGACGACACTATCGCCCGGAATTGACCGAGTTCCTGCTTGAGCGGGAGGAAATGGAAACCATACTCAGAGAATGGGGAGAACGGGTAAAGAATCTGGGTGATGTCACCTATTCCTATCGCGGTGGACGCCGGCTTCTTCCCGACGAGATCAGACAAACCGGCCAGTGGGTGATTGAAGGGCGAGGCAGAGGCAAGTACGCCTTCAGGCGTTTGAGCCGAAATCCGGATATTACCTTGCCTCCCGATCTGCGCGCCATCGGAATTTTGGACGCAACGCCAGATGTCATCCTGAAGTACGGCTCTGGAGATGAGCAGGGACTGTTGACTCGCGTGCGTTACAATCGCCTGATTGACACGTTTCTGGGAGTCACTGCATATCACTTACAGAGCCATTGCAGGGCCTATGTCACGAATTCTGGACAGGTAGAGATCGACGACCTGTACCTGGGGGTTGACACGAATGGCCGGCAATATGTGATCCCGGTTGAAGGCAAGACGGTGGATGAGCCGATGGGTGTGGTGCAAATCGTCAATATGATCGCCTATGCCAAACAGACGTTTCCTGACTTGGCATTACGCCCCGTGGCGATCAAAGCGTGGTCAGATCAATCTCTGTTCTTCGTTGAGTTCAATGATGCCGTGGACGCAAACGATATTGCCGTGCATGAGTATCGGCGCTACATCTTGATACGCGACCCGCATTTGACCCGGTCATGGAGCGTCTCACCAAAAATCAGGTCGGGAGAGGATGATATAGAGCCATGACCAACACCCTCACTATCCAACGCCACCGCGTGCGCATCACCGTCCTCAAGAAGCTCTTTCACCAAGAGTTCGTGGATTGCTTCGCCGCCGACCCGGAACGCTGGACGGCCTGCACCCACTTCGAGGAAGGCCAGGAATTCGTCACGGCCCTCGATGCGCCCTGGGAAATGCCGGCCGGCTTCTGCGGCTGGGCCTGGGCCGACATGCAGAAGCTCGTCTATGGCATGGCGCGCGGCGGTCAGGACGTCTTCGTGACCTGCTGCACCGACGGCTACCGGCCGGTGATCTTCAAGCTGGAAAAAGTGCGCGACGTGTAGGACCAAAATCATATCAGGAGCTTCGCGAGGATCGCTCTTGGGGCCTCGTTGTTTGGCCTGCCGGCCATCCTGTTGCTCCTGATCTTCGGCGCGACGCTGGCCGAAGCGCAACATCGCATCTCCTACGTCGCGCCGGCCGGCGCGTGAGCGGCCTTCGCGCTGAACTGCTTCGCCGCCGTGCAGGCCGCGGTAGATGCGGCGCAACCGGGCGATGAGATCCGCCGCGCCGCCGGCCTGGGCGGCGCGCTATGCCGGCGAGTACGCCGCCCTGCTGGGCGAAACGCCGCTCTACGCGACGCGCATCGTGCGGCGCGGCCGGCCGCGCAACGCCGAACCCCTGGCTTGCGTATAGCTTCCAGGAAAGCCGGTTCGCCGGCCCTCCCCAGAAAGGAACTGCCCATGCAAGCTATCGTCGTCTACGAATCCCATTGGGGCAACACCGCCGCCGTCGCCCAGGCCATCGCCGAAGGCATCGGGCCGGCCGCCCGCGCCCTCTCCACCGCCGAAGCGACCGGCGCGGCCATCGCCGGCGCCGACCTGATCGTGGCCGGCGCGCCGCTCCTCGGCTTCAGCCTCCCCACCGACAGCATGATCAAAAACCTGGAACAGGGCGCGCCGCGCGACCCCACGCCGCCCGATCTGTCGCACCCCTCCATGCGGGCCTGGATGGAAAAGTTGCCGCGCGGCGCCGGCCGCGTCGCCGGCTTCGAGACCGCCCTCTGGTGGTCGCCGGGGAGCGCCGCCAAGGCCATTCAGCGCCGGCTGGAAGAGCTGGGCTACCGGCCGGCCAGCCCGCCGCAACGCTTCAAGATCACCGGCAAGTACGGCCCCATGGCCGCCGGCGAGCTGGAGCGGGCCAAAGCCTGGGGCGCCGAGCTGGCCCAGGCGCTACGCCAGGGAAAGATAGCTCCATGAAAGCCATGATATGTGACCAATACGGCCCACCCGAGCTGCTTCGGCTCGAAGAAGTTGAGAAGCCGGCGGCGGGCGATGATGACGTCCTGGTGCAGGTTCACGCGGCATCCGTGACCTTCTCCAACGTGATGCTGGTGACGGGGAAGCCCTTCGCCGGCCGGCTGGCGGGACTGGGACTACGCAAACCCAACATCCGCATCCCCGGCTCCGACGTCGCCGGCCGGGTGGAAGCGGTCGGCCGCAACGTCACGCGCTTCCGGCCCGGCGACGAGGTTTTCGGCGACCTGTCCCGCTGCGGCAAAGGCGCCTATGCCGAATATGTCCGCGCCCCTGAGCGCGATCTGGCGCTGAAGCCGGCCAACCTCTCCTTCGAGGAAGCGGCCGCCGTCCCCGAAGCGGCGCTCGTCGCCCTGCAATCGCTGCGCGACGTAGGACATATCCAGAGGGGACAGAAGGTCCTGATTTACGGCGCATCCGGCGGCATCGGGACCTTCGCCGTGCAGCTTGCCCGGCACTTCGGGGCTGACGTCACCGGCGTCTGCAGCGCCAGAAACCTGGAGTTGGTGCGCTCGCTCGGCGCGCAGCAGGTCATTGACTACACGCGCGAAGACTTCACCAGAAGCGGGC
>CAIQJD010000627.1 GCA_903872005.1 uncultured bacterium
CTTCATCGAACAGCAGGGCGCGGCGGTCGTGTTGGAGGATGCCACGCTGGGCGACTGTCTGGCAGATACGATCGAGCGGCTGCTGCGGGATGACGCGGCGCGGGCCAGAATGGCAACGGCGATGCGTGGGCTGGCTCGGCCGGCGGCGGCCAGCAATCTGGCGGGCCAACTGCGCCGGCTGGCTGCTTCTGGGTAGAGGGAGTGACGCCATGGGTGCGATTACGATAGACTATCAGGTATTGACCCTCGTTGCCGTGCTGATGTTCGCGATGGTGGGTTTCATGCGTGGGTGGATCAAAGAAGGTCTCACGACGCTGGTCTTGTTGGCCCTTGTCGGGATATTGTATTATCCGAGCATGATGGCGCCCATTATCGAAGGGCTGAACAACATCGTCAAGCTTCTCACGTCGTACCTGAAGATCGGCGGCAACGCGGCGGCGACGGCTGCGAAATCGGCCGCCGGCGTGCAGAGCGCCGGCGATCCGCAGTATAACACGCTGATGTGGGTGCTCATCGTCATTCTGGCGCTCTCTTACCTGGGCGGACAGATCGCGATTGGCGACAAGCGGCTGTCCGCACTGTCGCGCATTCTGGGCGGATTGGCCGGCGCGCTCAATGGTTTCGTGGCAATTTCCCTTTTCAAGGAATATATGCTACGCTATTTGCAGAAGATACCCCTGCCGACGACCAGCGCCGGCGGAGCCGGCATCAGCGCTGCGGCTGTTGCGACGCCGTCGGCCAGTGGGGTTGCGATCTCCCTGCAAAACCTACCTCAGCAATCCTTTGCCGGGAGCATAGGCGGCATGGTCATGATCCTGGGCGGCGCCGCGCTCGTTGTCCTCTTGGGCAACCAGCTTTTGTCGCGCGCCAAGATCGGCAAGAAGTAGCACGGAGAAGCGACGGATGCGACGGGTACATTTCGTGGGCATTGGAGGCGCCGGCATGTCGGCTCTGGCTCGCGTGGAGCTGGAGCGCGGCGCGGCCGTCAGCGGCTCCGATTTGCGCCCGAACGCTCTCACCGAGAGTCTGGCTGCCGACGGCGCGCGTGTCTTTGTGGGTCAGCGCGCCGAGCATGTAGCTGGCGTGGAGATGGTGGTCATCTCGTCGGCTGTGAAAGCGGATAATCCCGAAGTGCTGGAGGCGCGCCGGCTGGGCATTCCAACGCTGAAGCGCGCCGAGTATCTGGCGCAGGTGATGGGCAGCCAACGGCCGATCTGCGTGGCCGGCACGCATGGCAAGACGACCACGTCGGCAATGCTGGCGCTCATCTTGGAGCGCGCCGGCTTGCAACCCACGTACATCATCGGCGGGACGCCGCCCCAGTTAGGCAGGAACGCGCATGCTGGCGCCGGGGAGCATTTCGTCATTGAAGCCGACGAGTATGACGGCATGTTTCTGGGGCTGACGCCCTGGGTTGCCGTTATCACCAACGTCGAGCTGGATCACGTGGACTGTTATCCGACGTTGGACGATCTGGAGCGGGCCTTCGCGCAGTTCGCCGGCCAGACGGTTGCCGACGGGCTGCTGCTGGTCTGCGGCGACAATTCGGGGGCCGTGGAAGTCGTCCAGCAGGCGCGCCGGCGCTGGGATGGGCGGCCGGCGCCGGCGGTGTGGCGCTACGGTCTGGAGACGCCGCAGGACTGGAATGCTGTGGACATCATGCCGACCAGCGAGGGCGGCCTGCGCTTCGAGGCGCGGCGTCAGGGCCAGCCGGCCGGGCGTTTCGAGCTTGCCATCCCCGGCCGGCACAATGTGAGCAACGCGTTGGCGGCCATCGCGGTGAGCGCCTGGCTTGGGCTGGATGCCGCCGGCGTGGCTGGGACGCTGCGTCAGTATCAGGGCGTGGCGCGACGCTTCGAGGTGAAAGGCGAGGCCGCCGGCGTCACGGTGATTGATGATTACGGGCATCACCCGACAGAGATCCGCGCCACGCTGAACGCGGCGCGCGGGCGCTATGCCGGCCGGCGCATCTGGGCGGTCTTTCAGCCGCATACCTATTCGCGTTTCCAGGCGCTCTTCGAGGAGTTCGCCGGCGCGTTTGCAGACGCCGATCAGGTGATCGTCATGGACATCTACGCGGCGCGCGAGCGGAACGCCGGCGCGGTCCACGCGGCCGGCCTGGCGGGCCGCATCGTGGGGCCGCCGGCGCGCTATCTGCCGCGTTTGGAAGACGCTGCCGCCTGCCTGTTGAGTGAGGCGCGGGCTGGCGATGTGATCATTACGCTGGGAGCCGGCGACGACGACCTGGTCGGGGAGTGGGTATTGGCCGGCCTGCGACGCAACGGCCATGCCGGCGCTTGAACACTTGACGGACGCTTTGCGTCAGGCCGGCCTGGATGTCGCGACCGACGAGCCGCTGGCGCGTCACACGACCTATCGCATTGGCGGGCCGGCGGACCTGTTCGTGACGGTGCGGCAGCGCACGGACTTGCGATTGGCGCTGGCGCTGGCGGCGGAACATCGGACGCCGCATACGCTGTTGGGCGGTGGGTCGAACGTGTTGGTGAGTGACGCCGGCATGCGCGGTCTGGTCATCTGCAATCGCTGCGCGGCGGTGGAAGTGCGCCAGGAGGCGCAAGGGAGCGCCGGCGCGCAGGTGTGGGCGGAGAGCGGCGTCATTTTGGGGGCGCTGGCGCGGCAGATGGCAGGGTTGGGGCTTGGCGGGCTGTTTTGGGCCGAGGGCATCCCCGGCGCGCTGGGCGGCGCGCTGGTTGGCAACGCCGGCGCTTTCGGCGGCAGCATGAGCGATCTGGTCGTGTCGGTCGAGGTTCTGACCGGCGCTGGAGTGGCGGAGATGCTGCCGGCAGATACTTTGGGATTCGCGTATCGCAGCAGTTGGCTGAAGGGCGATCGCGCGCTGGTGGTTACGGCTGCGACGCTGCAACTGACCCGCTGTGACCCGGCCGAGGAAGTGTGTCGCATGCGGGAGTGCGCCGAGCGCCGCCGAGAGCGGCAGCCCGTTGGCCCCAGCGCCGGCTCGGTGTTCAAGAATCCGGCCGGCGACTCGGCAGGCAGGCTGATTGATGCGGCCGGCCTGAAGGGAGCCAGGATTGGCGGGGCGCTGGTATCGCCCAAACACGCGAACTTCATCTTGAATGCCAGGGGCGCGACCGCGGCGGACGTGCGAGCGTTGATTGACCAGGTACGTGAAACGGTGTTGCGCCGCTGCAACGTGGCTCTGGAATTGGAAATCGAGCTGATGGGAGAATTCTGAAGACCGATGCAGATACCGAACGAGCGCAAATTGCGAGTGGGGGTCCTATTCGGCGGGCGATCCGGCGAGCATGAAGTGAGCCTGGTTTCCGGGCAATCGGTGTTGAAGGCGCTGGATCGTTCCAAGTATGAGATCGTGCCCATCGGGATCACGCCGGCTGGGCGTTGGATCACGTCTGGCGACCCCGTGCGGGCGTTGACGTCTGGTCTGCGCGAGGATGACACGCAGCCGGCGGCCCTGCTGGCTGACCCAGAACGCCAGGCGGTGTTGGAGCTGACGCGGCCGGTCGGGGAGAGTCCCGAAAGCGTCTTGCGCGCGACGCCGCTGGATGTCGTATTTCCTGTCTTGCACGGTCCGCTGGGTGAAGATGGCACGGTGCAGGGGTTGCTGGAATTAGCGAACATCCCCTATGTGGGGGATGGCGTCATGGCTTCGGCGGTTGCCATGGATAAGGCGGTCGCCAAAGACGTCTTTGCGGCGCATGGTTTCCCCCAGGCCCCCTATCTGGTGGTCAAGCGCAAGCGTTGGGAGCGCGAGGCGGAAGCGGTGTTGCAGGAGGTCGAGCGCGAGATCGGCTACGATTGCTTCGTCAAGCCGGCCTGTCTCGGTTCCAGCGTCGGGATCAGCAAGGCGCACGGGCGCGAGGAGTTGCGCCAGGCGTTGGCTCTGGCGGCGGAGTTCGACCGCAAGATGGTCGTGGAGGCAGCCGTTCCCAACGCGCGCGAGATCGAGGTGGCTATCCTGGGCAATGACGAGCCGGCGGCTTCGACGCCGGGCGAGATCATCCCGTGCCGCGAGTTCTATGACTACGAGGCCAAATACGTGGATGATCGTTCTGATCTGCTCATCCCGGCGCCGATTTCTGCGGAGCTGGCGGCGCAGGCGCGCGAGATGGCGCTGCGCGCGTACATGGCGCTCGATTGCGCCGGCCTGGCCCGCGTGGATTTCCTGTTGGAACGCGGGACAGAGCATCTCTACTTGAACGAGATCAATACGCTGCCGGGGTTCACCTCAATTTCCATGTTTCCCAAATTGTGGGAGGCGAGCGGCGTGGGTTACTCGGAGTTGTTAGATCGGCTCATTGAGCTGGCGCTGGAGCGACACGCAGACAAGAATCGGTCGCGCACGCGCTATGCGCCAGGGACGGCATAGGGGGGAGCGATGCCAACCCATCGGGACTTCGAACAGATAGCGCCGACATTGCCGCGTCGCGTTGCGCGGCGGGCGCCGGCCGCCCCGCCGCCGGCGCGCGGGCGGCGTTCCCGGGCGCGTCTGGGAGAGCGTAAGATGAAGGCCGATGGGCCAGTCGAGCCGGTCGTGTCGGACGCGCCGGCCGAAGCGCCGCGCTCCCGGACGCGCCCGAAGATTGGGAAGTGGCTGGCGGCGGCGCTGCTGGTCGTCGCGGCAGCGCTGGTGGTCTACGTCTTCGTCAGCCCGGATTGGTACGTGTGGGACCTGGATGTCAGTGGGGCGCGCTGGCTCTCGGATGAAGAAGTGGTCAACGTGACCGGCATTGTTGGGACGAGTATCTTCTATGTGGAGCCGGCGAGGGTGACCGCGTCGCTGAGCGCGTTGGCGAGCGTGGAGCGTGTGCGCGTCACATGCCGGCTGCCCAATCGCATTTCCATCTACCTGGTAGAGCGCGAGCCGGCGGCCATCTGGCAGAGCCAGGGCACACAATATTGGGTGGATTTGGCGGGGACGCTGTTCCCGCGCGCCGCAGACCTACCCGATCCGGTCGTCATCGTGGAACAGGACAACGTGGCGCGCCGGCCGGGCGACCGCGTGAATGCCGATGCGCTGGCGACCGCGCTGGAACTGCATGGGCAATTGCCGGCGGCGCGCATCTTCGGTTACAGCCTGACGGAGGGGTTATCCTTTGATTTGCCGAGCGGCGAGCGGGTGCTGGCGCCGGCGCAAGCCGATGTGTCTCGCAAGCTGGCCTCTTTGCAGGCGGTGCAGGAATACCTGAAAGCTGAGAGTATCGCCCACAAAGTGATTGATTTGCGTTACACGGGGCGGGCATTCTGGCGATGAGCATCCGTATGCGAGTCGTATCATTGGACGGAGGCGCGCGGTGGAGCGCGTAGTCTATGCGCTGGATGTAGGCACGACGAAAACCACAGCGCTTGTGGCCGTGGCAAGCGACACTGGGCCGTTGTTGCGCGTGCAGGGCGTGGGGATTGCGCCTTCGCACGGCATGAAGCGCGGCTCGGTCGAGAACGTGGATGAAGTCACGGATACTGTGCTGACAGCCGTGCGCGAAGCGGAGAAGCGCGCCGGCCGGCGGATGACGCATGCCATGGCCAGCATTTCGGGGACGCATATCGCCGGCGTCAACAGTCGCGGCGCGGCCGATGTGGCCCATCCCATGCGGGGCGTGACGCAAGAGGATGTAGATTATGCGCTGGAGGGCGCGCAAAACATCGCCATCCCGTATGATCATCAGATCCTGCATGCCATCTCGCGGGGCTTCACGTTGGACGGGCGAGAGAACATCGCCCACCCGTTGGGCCTGTGCGGCAGCCGGCTTGAGGTAGACGCGCACCTCATCACTTGCTCGCGCGCCATGTCGAACACGTTGGTGAAGTGCATCAAAGGGGCCGGCGTGGATGTGGAGCAACTGGTGGTGGAATCGCTGGCTTCCGGCGGGGCCGTGCTGACGCCAGAAGAGCGCGAGAGCGGGGTGGTCCTGGTGGACATCGGCGGTGGCACGACCGATGTGGCGGTATTCCTCGGCGGGAGCGTGTGGCACAGCGGCGTCATCGGGCGCGGCGGATACCTGGTGACGCGCGATCTGAGCCAGGTGTTGAATATGCCATTCCAACAGGCTGAATTGCTCAAGCTGCAAGTCGGGCACGCGGAGCCGGCTGACATCTCTGAGGACGAGATGGCCTCGGTGGTTGGCTTCGGCGATGGGGCGCGGCGCGACGTCTCGCGCCTCCTGGTCTCGCAGATCATTGAAGCGCGCCTGGAACAGATCTTCCTGCAAGTGGGCGAAGAGATCAAGCGTTCCGGCTACCTGGGGCTATTGCCGGCCGGCGTGGTATTATGCGGCGGCACGGCGCAGATGAGCGGCATTCGCGCCCTGGCGAAGCGCGTGCTTGGCTTTTCGGTGGTGCGGATTGGCACCCCGCAGGGCATGCAAGGATATAGCGAAGCGATATCGAACCCGGCCTACGCGTGTAGCGTCGGGCTATTGCAGTGGAAGCTGACTTTTGGCCAGGTCTTTGACGAGGATGATGATGGGCGCGTACGGCCGGCCAAGAAGGGCAGCACATTGGGAGATTGGTTCAAACGGTTATTGCCTGGTTAGGCCAGAACTTGCACGATGGGAGGCAGTACGATGAAACCGAAAGAGGATGAAGGGACGAATTTGTTGGCGTCTGCAGAGAACTTCGCCCGCATCAAGGTGCTGGGCATTGGCGGCGGTGGATGCAACGCCGTCAACCGCATGATCTCCGCCGGACTCCAGGGAGTGGAGTTCATCGCCATCAATACGGACGCACAGGCGCTTTTGCAGTCCAATGCGCCTATCCGCGTGCGTATTGGCGAGAAGTTGACGAAGGGGCTGGGGTCGGGCGGCGACCCGACCGTTGGCGCGAAGGCTGCCGAAGAGTCGGCCGACATGCTGCGTGAGCTGGTGGCCGGCGCGGACATGGTCTTCATCACCGCCGGCCTGGGCGGCGGCACCGGCACCGGCGCGGCCGCGGTGATCGCCGGCATCGCCCGCGCCGGCAAATCGCTCACCGTCGGCGTGGTGACGAAGCCCTTCGATTTTGAAGGGCCGCGTCGCGCCAAGATCGCCGAGCAAGGGCTGGATGAGCTACGCAAGAATGTGGATACGCTCATCGTCATCCCCAACGAGCGCCTGTTGGAGATCGTGGACAAGAAGACGCCGGTCAATCAAGCCTTCTCGCTGGCCGACGACATCTTGCGGCAGGGTATCCAGGGCATCTCCGAAGTGATTACCATGCCGGGGATGATCAACGTGGACTTCGCTGATGTGCGCGCCATTATGAGCGAGGGCGGCTCGGCGTTGATGGCGATTGGCACAGCCGGCGGGGACAATCGCGCCATCCAGGCGGCCGAGAAGGCGATTGGCAACAAACTGCTGGACGTCTCCATTGAAGGCGCGCGTGGCATCCTCATCAACGTGCGCGGCGGCAACGATCTGAGCCTCCACGAAGTGCGCGAGGCCGTGCAGATTATCCGCAAGAAGGCGGACCCGAATGTGAATATCAAGTTCGGCGCAGCCTTCGATCCGAATATGGATGATGAGATTCAGATCACCGTCATCGCGGCCGGCTTCGATGCGACCAAGCAAGAGAAAGCGCCGGTCCCAATGGGCACAGACGCCGGCGCTGCCCGGTCGAGGACGATCCCGTTC
>CAIQJD010000628.1 GCA_903872005.1 uncultured bacterium
GATGGTCAAGCCTTCGGTGAGGCGCAGCGGCAGGAGCCGCCCGACTGCGTCGTCGCGTTGCCGGCCATACGGCCAGACGTCCCTCTCGGCGCAGATGAGTGTGGCGTCGCACTCGGCGCGCAGGCGCGCCAGCTCTTCGGCCGGCGCGCCGCGCCGCACGATCAGCCGGCTGCCGCGCGCCCGCAGGCCGGCGTCCAACTGGCGCAGCCCATCCCACAGGAAGGCCAGCCGCGCCGGCGCCATGTCCGACGCGGCGAGAATGTGGGGGTCTATGATGAAAGTCGGGACGACCGTCTCGCCTCGCGTCAGGGCCTCGCCCAGCGCCGGATTGTCGCTCAGGCGCAAGTCGCGCCGTATCCACCAGATCGCTGTGGTCATGACATGCCTGCTTCCGATTGGACGCGGACGAACGCCGACAAACGCGGACAGAATAGTTCAGTCCCTTTCCCCTCTCCATGTAACGGAGAGGGGAAAGGGGTTGGGGTTAGGGGTGAGGTCTGCCTCCGTCACGGCGCGGCCGGCGTCCTGGCCCATTCCAGGCACACCGCCAGACTCTTCCGCAACTGCTCGGCCAACACCTCATCCGGCCCGCCGGCCTCCAGCGCGCTGGGATCCATCTCGATGCTCACCGCGCCGGCATAGCCATCCGCCGTCAACAGCGCCAGCAGCCGATCCAGCCGCAGCCGGCCGATCTCCGGCCGGCGATGCTCCGCGCCGTCGAAATTGCTCAGATGCACATGCCCGACGCGTCCCCGCAGCAGCGGGTAGACCTCGGCCGGCTCCAGTCCCCAGGTGCCCAGGTGCGTCGTGTCCAGCGTGACGTGCGGGAAGGTCGCGAACTCCGCCGGCGTGTTCCAGGCGAAGAGATTCCAGTCCCGGCCGAAAATGCGTCGGGCCGGCATGTTCTCGATGCACAGCAGCGCCGGCGTCGTCGCCTGGACGGCCGCGACCTCGTCGCGCAGCCAGCGCCGATAGCCGGCGTCCTGATCCATCCACGGGGCCGGCAGCAGGAGCCGGCGCGTCCCGATCTGCCCGCGCAGCAGGCCATGCCGCAGCGGCAGGTGATGCACCACGACCGCCGCGCCCAGGGTCGCGGCCAGGGCCGCTGTGGCGCGGATGCGCCCGGGTTCGTCGGCCGGCCAGCCGGCCATGCCCGCGGTGAATGGGCTGTGGACGGCGACCACCGGCAGGCCGGCGCGCTCGATCTGGCGTTGCAGATAGGCCGGCTGGCGCGTGTCCCAGCGCGCATCTATCATCAGCTCCAGCCCGTCGAAGCCGGCCTGCGCCGCCAGATCAAAGCAGCGATCCACGCCGTAGGTGTACAGGGAACCGGACGAAAAGATGAACTTCATGCCTGCTCCTGTGCGGCCGGCGTCGTCTCGATGGTCAACTCCAGCCCTTCGGCCGGCAGACGGCGCAACATGCGCCAGCCCTCGCGTAGCGCCTGACCCAACAGCATGGGGAAGGTGGTCGTCTTGGCGATCAGGCCGCTGCGGCCGTCGGTGGCCGGCCCGGCCAGCCACACGCCGCGCCGCGCCGCGACTTCGGGCGGGAAGGCCAGCAGGCGCAGCACCGTCGGCAGGGCGCGCAGCTTCTCCTCGTGGCCGGCGACGACTTGCGGGCGCAGCATGAAGTCGGTGCGCATCATCCCCGGATTGAGGGCGAAGATGCCGACGCCGCTCTCCGTATACTCTTTTGCCAGGGTCAGGGTGAAATTGCGGATCCAGATCTTGCTGCACGCGTAGGTGTTCTGGAACGGCACGATGCGCCCATCGCCGCCGCGCCCCAACACGTTGATCAGCTTGCCGGCCCGGCGCGGCAGAAAATGCCGCAGCGCCGCCAGTGAGCCGTAGTAGACGCCCAGGATGTTGGTCTCCACCGGGGCCAGGAACTCGGCCGGCGGAATGCTCGCCGTCGGGCCGTATGGCCCGGCCACGCCGGCGTTATTGACCCAGATATCGAAGCCGCCGCAGGTCGTCCGCGCGAAATCGGCCAGGGCGTCCACCTGCGCCGGCCGGCGCACATCGCAGGGGCAGCCGTGCGCGGCCGCGCCCGCCTCGCGCAACTGGGCTACGGCGCGCGCCGTAGAGGCCGCACTGGCGCCGGCGACTACGACCGTCGCGCCGGCCGCGGCGCAGGCGCGCGCCAGGGCCAGCCCCAGGCCGCGCGTCCCGCCAGTGATGACAGCCGTCTTGCCGGCCAGTGTTGGCGCGCTCATGCCGCCGCCGGCCGTCTCAGCCGGCCGGCAATCCAGAAGCCGAGCCAGATCAGGCCGGCGAAGACGAAGACGAGCAGGTACTCAATGGCCGGAATGCGGATGATCTCGTTGAGCTGAATCCAGCCGCGCCCGCTGTAGACCCACAGCGCCAGCGCCACGTAGACGCCGGCGATGGCCCAGCGCGCCCATTTCGGCAGTCCCAGCCCGTACATTTGCGTGACGACGAAGATTGCCCCGAAGCCGAAGGCGAACATCGGCCAGATGTTGTTGCCCTGCATCAAGGCCACCACCGTCCCGTGGGGCAGGACCGCGAACTCCAGCGAGGTCGTCCACCAGGGTTGCAGATGCACGCGGGTGTACATCAGGCTGGCCTGCAACAACAGCATGAACATGAAGAAGAAGCCGGCCAGATGCCCCAGCGTCCCTTCCATCGGGTGGTACCAGAGCGTGTAGACCATGGCCCAGGCGAAGATGTAGCCGTGATAGTCCCGTACCAGACCCATGATGCGCTGCGAGATGGGGACTTTCTTGCCGAAGAAGAGGCCGCGCCGGCGGTTCTCGAAGAGCAGGATCAGCACCAGCATGACGATGACCGAGCCTTGCGACGTCCAGATGGAAACGTCCTGGGCCAGGCCATCGTACCAGATGTGGGTCTGGATGAGATGCAGCGCGATGAAGAAGGCATTGGCGGCCAACGCGATGACGTTGAGCCGGGTCAGGCCGGCGCTGAAGCGCTTGACGCGCGTCTGGCCGTAGTAATACAGGCCCCAAATGGTGATCTGGTGCAGGGCGTAGA
>CAIQJD010000629.1 GCA_903872005.1 uncultured bacterium
ACCGAGCGCAAGCAGGCGGATACGCAGCTCCGCGAGACGGCGCAGAGCCTGCAACTCGCCATTGACGCGGCGGATATCGGCATCTGGAGATGGAACCTGGCGGATAATCGGCTGGATTGGGATGAACGCCTGCGCGCCTGGTATGAAGTCCCCGAAGACGTGCATCAGACCGGCCTGTACTACGAATTCTGGCGCTTGCGCGTGCATCCGGACGACTTGGAGCGGGCCGAAAGCCGGCTGCAGCAATCACTCCTTGAGGGCCGCGCCGGGGGAGATGAGTTTCGGATCCTGCTGCCCGACGGCCGGCTACGCTACATCCATGCGGCCTGGGCCGTTGAGCAAGACAGCCAGGGCAAGCCGCTCTGGATGATGGGCATTAACCGCGATATTACGGCGCAACGGGAGATGGAAGAGAATCTGCGCGCCGCCAAGCACGCTGCCGACGCCGCCAATGTGGCGAAGGGCGATTTTCTCGCCACCATGAGCCACGAGCTACGCAGTCCCCTGAATGCGATCATCGGCATGAACGGGCTGCTGCTAGATACCAACCTGGACGCCCGCCAGCACGAGTATGCGGAGATCGGACTCCGCAGCGGCGAAATCCTGCTCTCTCTGATCAACGATATCCTGGACTTCTCCAAGATAGACGCCGGCAAGCTGGATCTGGAAGAGCAGCCCTTCGCGCTCTTCCATTGTCTGGAGAATGCGTGCGAGTTGGTGCGGGTGAGGGCCGCCGATAAGGGCGTCACCGTGGCCTACGAGATCGCCCGGGGCACGCCGCATGGCTTCATCGGCGATGTGATGCGCTTGCAACAGATGGTAGTCAACCTGTTGAGCAATGCCGTGAAGTTCACCGAGCACGGGCGCGTGATGGTGCGGGTGAATGCCACGCCGGCCGGCGAGCGGCAGGAACTGCACGTTGCGGTGTCCGACACCGGCATCGGCATGACCCTCGGACAGATGGCGAAGCTGTTCCAGCCCTTCACGCAGGCCGATAGCTCGACTAGCCGGCGCTATGGCGGCACCGGCCTGGGGCTGAGCATCACGCAGAAACTGGCGCAGATGATGGGGGGCCGCATCTGGGTCGAGAGTGAAGCCGGGCGCGGTTCGACGTTCCATTTCACAGTGCAGCTCAAGGTCGCGCCGGTTCCGGCCGGCAGCCGGCCGGCGCAAGATGAGTTCGCCGCCAAACACCTGCTGATGGTGGGGTCGCCGACGGCCGAACAAGACAACATGACGCACTGGGCCGAGTCCTGGGGCGCGCGGGTCAGCCTGGCGGCCCACGTGGAAGAAGCGTTGGCGATCCTGGCCGCCGACCCCCTGGACGTCATCGTCGTGGACACGAGCATGCCGCCTGCCGACGAGAGCCGGCTGGCGACGGCGCTGGGCCGCCAACAGCCGGCCGCGCCGGCCCTGGTGCTGATTGGTGACGCAAACGACGCCAGCAGACGGGCATCCTGTTGGGAAGCATTGGACGCGCGCCGGCTGACCCGGCCGCTCCTGGCGTCGCAGATGCATGACGCCCTGGCCGATGTGTTCAGTCACACGCTGCATACGATGACCGGCCGGCTGCTGGGGTTGCCCGAATTGAGCCAGTTGGCGGTCCGCCGGCCGCTACGCATTCTCCTGGCCGAAGATAATCCTGTGAACCAGAAGGTGGCCCGGTATCAGTTGGAGCGCATGGGCTACCGCGCCGATGTGGCCGCCAACGGCCTGGAAGCCATCCAATCACTCGAACGCCAGCGCTACGACGTCATCTTGATGGATGTGCAGATGCCCGACATGGACGGCGTGGATGCGGCGGCGCTCAGACGCGACCGCTATACGCCGGCCGGCCGGCCGCGCATCATTGCCATGACGGCCCATGCGATGAAGGGCGACCGCGAGCGGTTCCTGGCCGCGGGCATGGATGACTATATTTCCAAACCGGTGCGGCCACAGGAACTGGCCCGGGCGCTGATGGCAACGGAGCCGCGCCGGGCCGCGCCGCCGGCAGTGGCCGCGCCGGCGGCCGCCGAACCGCTCGGCCCGGCGCTGGATGCGGCCGGCGTGGCCGCCCTCCAGGAGTTGCTGGACATGGGGCGGGCGCAGGCGGTGGCCGAAATCGGCGGGTTGCTGGTAGAATCGGGCCGGCCGCTTCTGAAGGCGATGCGAGAAGCCCTGGCCTGCGGGGACCTGAAAACACTCAAAAACGGCGCGCACACGCTGAAATCGGCCAGCGCCAATGCGGCGGCGCTGCGCCTCTCGACGCTGTGCAAGGAGCTGGAGCTGCTGGCCGCCGGCGGCCAACTGGCCGAGGTGAAGCCGAAGCTGGCCGACGTAGAAGCCGAGTTCGGTCGCGTGCAGGCCGAGATCACCAGCGCCGCCGCCGGCTGACGGAGACCTCACAGGTCTTCAAGACCTGTGAGGTCTTAGTGCCAGCAGTCGGAGCGTCTCTCCGCGTCCCCCGCCTCCAGGCAGAACCCCTGGGAGCGGGGGATTCCTGTAGCCGGCGTCGCGCCGGCTTTCTGTCGCCGCCGGATGCCAATCCCATGCCGTTCTGTAACATCAAATGCGCGAAAAGCTTAAAAAAACGCTAATACTTATTGACAAAAGCATATTTTAGATGTATACTATGCATTAGTAGCATGAGTAGTTGAACTACGATCATTTTAAGAGATATGATAACTATTAGTACCCTAAAGTTCTCTCTATCAGGTAACGTCGCGTTCCATCTGGACTGCGTCTCGGCTGAGAAGCGCAACTTCGCGCGGCCTGATCGGTCAGCGCATCAGCCAGCGCCCATGGGCCTATCCCTTGCCGCCGGCGGGCCGAAGAATGCTGCTGCGCCGGACAAGACCCACGTCTTGGATGTCACCGACGGTGAGCTGGAGAGCAGCTTCATCGTGGTAGTGGATCCGCTCACAGCCGACGCCATACGCATCCAGCAGTTCTTACCATAGTTCCCCCTGCTCGTTTCCATCCTCCCCGATCATCACCCGCAGGAAATCCCTCCTGCGGGTGATGACTTTCCTGGGGCCGGCAAGAAACACATTGACAATGCATCCCTTTTGACATATAATCCGCCTGGTTCAATTTTGTGGGGAGGGGCACTCGCGCGCTGAGTGCGATATGACTACGCCACACATCGCCAGGTCCGCCGACGCCACGCGCCTCCTCCAATCGCTGTTACGTGAGAAGTTGAACTTCTTCCTCTGGCGCACCTCTTGGCTGGTCTTTTTGATGGCGCTGGCAATCCTGATGACGGCCGGCTTCCGCAATACCATCATCCGCGACGCCGGCGGCTACCTCTATATCGGCCAACAGGTCCTGCGCGGCATCCCACCCTACGTCAGCCTCTTCACCCACAAAGGGCCGGTGGCGCCGCTGCTGGTCGCGCTGAGCACCGCGCCGGCCAACCTGCTGGGTGTGACCGACATCGCTGCGGCGCGCTTCTGCTTTTGCCTGATCGGCGCGGCGGTCGTCGTCGCGCTCTATGAATTGTTGTTCCATTGGACGCAATCGCGGCGCGCCAGCCTCATTGGCGCGTTTCTGCTCCTGGTATGCTACCCCTTCACCTTCGGGGCGACGGCCGGCCCAGAACCGAAGCTGCCGATGCTCCTCTTCGTCGTGCTGAGTCTGTATTTCACCAGCCGGCGCCGCTGGTTCTGGGCCGGCCTGTGCGGCAGCCTGGCTACGCTGACCTGGCAGCCTACGGTGATCTACCCGGCGATCACTCTTCTCCTGGCGGCGCTCTGCGGCCGTCCTGAAGATGCGCTGGGCGATGGCGGCCGCGCTGCGGCATCCCCGGCGCGGCAATTCGCTCAGCGGTTGCGATCGGTTTGGGGCGGCCGGCTGTGGACGATGGGCGCCGTGCTGGCCGGCGGGCTGCTCCCCGTCGCGCTCATCGTCGCCTATTACCTGGAGCGGGGCGCGTTCGACCGATTCCTGTATTGCTATCTCCTCTTTAACGTCACGGACCTGAACCGCGGCGCGCTGACATTTGTGGATCATATCCGCGTGCCGTTGCAGGTCACTATCCTGAACTATCGCGGCGCGCTGATTCCGATTGTGCTGGGTCTGGCCGGCATGATGGGCCTGTACATCCGGCGCATGCGGCGCTATCGCGCCTGGCGCGACGTATGGAATGATCCCTATGCGCCGGCGTTCTTCTCCTTCCCACTGCCGCTCCTCTGGTCGCTGCAAGACTTTCAGGGCGCGCCGGATTTCTACATTTTCCTGCCCTACGTCGCGCTGGGGTGCGCGCTGCTGGTCGAGAAAGGATTGCGCGCCATGCAGCGCCGCTATGCCTCAAAGCGCGTGGCCGCGGTGATCGCCCTGCACCTCCTCGTGGCGTTGTTGGGCGCCAGCGTCTATCAGAATCAGGCGTTGCTCGACGGCAAGCTGGCGCGTTACGAGGGCGCGGCCGAACGCATCCTACAGCGTTTCGGCGCTGATGTGCGCGTCCTGGCGCGCGGTCAACCCTACGTCCTGGCGCTGATGGAGAAGACCAGTCCCACGCCGCACATGAACGCCAACTACCTCTTCGACCTGGACATGCAGGACTTTCCCGGCGGCTACGCGGCCTGGCTGAAACAGATGGAAGCGTATGACCCGCAGATCGTCACCATCGGCAAGTCCTCCGGCAAATATGCCAAAGATTTCAAGGCATGGCTGGCCGCCCATTATGTGGTACAGGTCTATTCCCCATGGACCATCTACGTCAAGCCTGAGCTGTTAGATGCAGAGGAGCTGGCTTCCAAGACGGCCGGCTCCGCGCGCATGGCGGCTCAAGCGACTCCTTCCCAATGAGAGGCGATGCGCCGGCTGTCCGGTGATGCATCGAAGCTATCGCCACCTCGTCCCCCCGGCATGCTCCGTCGTCCATGCGGGCGCATCAGATGGAGCCAAGGCCATTTCAAAGTCGTGCACGGGCGGTGCGTAGAGAATCAGGCAAAGGCGGGTGGGACCAGACCCTTTCTGAGACTCTGCGACCTCCGCGCCTCTACGGTGAGTCAATTCGCTGACTTTGAAATCACCCTGAGAGGGAGCTTGGCGCGCGCTTGACCCGGGCGGCCGCCTGGCATATAATGGAATTGTCACATTTCTCCAATGGGCATGGGGTGCTCACATCTTCCATATTTTCTCGGTTTGAGGGAGGGAAATATCCATGGCAAGCTACTGGCGAACGCGTTCACGGTGGTTGCGCGGCTTGATTCGCTGCGCGCTTCTCGCAGTTCTGCTCCTGTCACTGGCGCCGGCCTTGCCGGCGGCGGCGCAGGAGAGCGACACGGAGGCGGCGGCCGGCACGGTCGCCAGCGTGATCGCGCCGCAAGAGAAGAAGTTGGTCCTGCCGGATAATCTTGGCACGGCCTTCGGGTGGTCTGTCGCCGTCAGCGGGGACTACATGGTGGTCGGCCAGCCGCCGGCCGACGTGGACGGCACCCTGAACCAGGGCGCAGCGTTCCTCTATGGGCGCAACGTGGGCGGGCCGGGCAACTGGGGCCTGATCAAGGCGCTTACGGCTGATGATGGCGGAGAGAATGACTACTTCGGCGCCTCCGTGGCGATCCACGGCACGACCATCGCCATCGGCGCAGTCATCGGCGTCTACTATCCTTCCGGGCCTGACATTAGCGGCGAGAACGCGGTCTACGTCTTCGAGAAGGACGCCGGCGGGATAGACATGTGGGGCCAGGTCGCCAAGCTGTCTATTGATCCCGGGGCGCCGCTCCTTTCCCCCATGTTCGGCACGGCGGTGGCGCTCAACAACTCGACTCTGGTGGTCGGCGCGCCCTGGATGTGGCAGGGCGACCCGGCAAACGCCGTGGGCGCGGCGTACGTCTTCGGGCGCAATGCCGGCGGCCTGGGCAACTGGGGCCTGGTCAAGACCATCCGGTCGAGCAATCCCCGGCTAGGCGAGATGTATGGAGTCTCGGCGGCGATTCATGGGGCGACCATCGCCGTCGGCGCGCCCAGCCTGTATGGCGCGGGCGGCCCAACACCCTGGCCCGGCGCGGCCTACCTTTACGGGCGTGATGTCGGCGGGGCCAACGACTGGGGCATCATCAAGAAGGTGTCTGCCAGCGACGCCGCCGCCAGCGCCGGCTTCGGCTATTCCGTTGGGCTGGCCGCGAATACCCTCGTGGTCGGCGCACCCAATGGCGGCCAGGAAGGTCCAAATCCCCCGCGGGGCAGTGGCTATATCTTTGAGCGCGATGCCGGCGGCATGGACCAGTGGGGCCAGGTGAAGCAACTGTTCCCGCCTACAGAACCGCCTGGTTTCCTCCTGGGCGTGTCGGCTGCGATCAGCGACGCGACGGTCGTGTTGGGAGCCGGCATGTCCTTCTACCCCACGGGGCTGCCGGGATACGCCTACGCCTGGTCGCGCAACGCCGGCGGGGCCAACGAGTGGGGGCAGATTCTCAAGCTGCCGATCAGCGGTTCGGGAAACTCCGCGTATGGCTCAAGCGTGGATATTGACGGAGCGACGATAGTCGTAGGCTCACCCTATGATTCTTACAGGTACTCGTCGCTGCCGGTCAGTGCGTTCAGCGGCGCTACCGATGGCGCGGCGTACATCTACACGCCCTACACGCTGCGGGTGAACAGCGCCGGCCCCAGGTACATTGACACGGCCGGCAACCTGTGGGCAGCGGACCGTTCGTGGCTGCCGGGCGTGCCGATCACGCCGGGCACGACGCCATGGGGCTACGTGGGCGGTCTCGGGCGTACCACCTCGGCGGCGATCAGCAACACCGACGACGACAAGCTCTACCAGTCCGAGCGGCTCTACACGGGGACGGCAAAGCCTGGCTACAAGTTCGTCGTGCCCAACGGGCGCTACAAGCTGACCTTCAAGTACGCCGAAACCTACTGGGGCGCGGCCGGCAA
>CAIQJD010000630.1 GCA_903872005.1 uncultured bacterium
CCACGGTGATGTCGAAGCCCGTCTCGCGCGGGTACTGCTCTTCCTTGCCCTGGCCGATGGTGATGGCCCTCAGCATCTTGTCGTTGATGTCCATCACGCGGTTCCACGTGATGGCCTTCGCGTCGATGTCGAGCCGGAAGACGCGGCGGCGATCCTCGGGCGACAGGTCGGCCGGGGTCTTGGCCGTGATGCCCAGGCGCGCCATGCGGCGCAGGTGATAGCCCGAGAACACCGGCACGCCGTCGACCTTCTTGCAGAGGCCCATCATGAGCTTCTCGTCGTCGGGCGTCTTGGCTTCGTAGAGCAGGCGGCTGTCGATGCCGGCCGCGAGCAGGTTGTTCGACGCGGTGATCGCGTGGATGTCGCCGGTGAGGTGGAGGTTGAATTCCTCCATCGGGATCACCTGGCTGTAGCCGCCGCCGGCCGCGCCGCCCTTGATGCCGAAGGTCGGGCCCATGGACGGCTGGCGGATGCAGGTGATGACCTTCTTGCCGATGTAGTTCAAACCTTGCGAAAGGCCAATGGTGGTGACGGTCTTGCCCTCGCCCAATGGGGTGGGGGTGATGGCGGTCACGTCAATGTACTTGCCATTCGGCCGGCCCTGGAGGCGCTCTTCAATTTCCAGATGGACTTTGGCCTTGTACTTGCCGTAAAAGTCCAGATCATCCTCGGTCACGCCATACTGCTTGACGACCTCGGTGATTGGCTTGATCTTAGCCGCCTGTGCGATTTCAATGTCGCTTGGAATTGGACTGCCCATACTTGATCCTCCGTTTGTTTTGTCTGGCGATGCTATGCTACGGTCAGCGCTCGGGCCGCCGCCGGCCCTGGGCGAGCCGATGCCGGCCGAACACTGAAGACGGCCTATTTCTGCGCGTGCTGGCGCTGGGCGGCGATCAATACGTTCTTCATGAGCATGACGTTGGTCATGGGGCCGGTGCCGCCGGGCACCGGCGTTATCATGCCGGCGACGGCCAGGGCCGGCTCGTAGTCTACGTCGCCGACCATCTTGCCATCCTCAAAGTTGACGCCGAAGTCAATGACCACCGCGCCGGGCTTGAGCATGTCGGCCTTAATCATGCGCGCCTTGCCGACGGCGGCGGCGACGATGTCGGCGCTCTTGATGACTTCGCCGAGGTTGGCCGTGCGGGAGTGGCAGATGGTCACGGTGGCGTGCTGATGCAGGAGCAAGAGCGCCATGGGCTTGCCGACGATATTGGAGCGACCGACGACGACGGCGTGCTTGCCCTTGAGGGCGACGCCGAAACGGCTGAGGATTTCCATGCCGCCGGAGGGGGTGGCCGGCGCGAAGTAGTCGCCTTCGCCTTGTAGCAGCCGGCCGGCGTTGGCCGGGTGGACGCCGTCTACGTCTTTGGCCGGCGAGAGGGCCGCCACAACCGCCGCGCCGTCTATCGCTTTGGGCATCGGCTCCTGGATCATGATGCCGCTGACGCTTGGGTCGGCCGAGAGGCGCGCTACCAGGTCCACCAGCTCGGCCTGGGCGCAGGTTGCCGGCAGGGTGTGGAGCTGAAAGCCGACGCCATAGTTCTTGCAGGTCTTGGCGATGGCGTTAGCATAGCTGACAGACGCGGGGTCTTCGCCGGCGCGCACGACGACCATGACCGGGGTGACGCCGGTCGCCGCGCTGAAGCCGGCGATCTCTTTGGAGACTTCCTCTTTCATGGCAGCGGCAAGGGCCTTGCCATCCAGTATGGTTGCGGTCATGTGCGAACCTCCTCAAGCTGTGTCAGTGAGAATCAGGTTAGGCGAAGACTCGTTCGTTCAGCAAATGCGCTACTTCGATCCCGTCGTCGAGTTCTTCCCACCAGACGGCATATCCCTGCGGCTCAAGGCTCCATCTGGAACGTTGTTCTGGGGTTGCTTTCGCAAGCCAGGGCAACCGCGATAATGGGACGCCGATTTCGCGGCCGTCGTTCAGAAGGACATAGACCATCAGACTCGTGAATCGGACGCCAACCGCTGCTGCAGCGACTGTCAGGTCGCTAATGACTGAAATAGCCATACCATGCCTCCAACAGGCGCTCTCGATGCTGTTGAGTCAGTTTCACAATACGGTTCAACTCAGTCCGGTTGTAACCGAAGTTGTGTTCAACATCGACAGGAGATAGCCAAATCTTGGCTACGTTCTCACCGCGTAAGACATGAACATGCGGCGGCTCAGTGCCATCCAGCGACTAAAATCTGAATTTGTAACCATCAATCACGATGGTAGGCATGTTGGCTTCGCGTGGACCTCTCGTCTGGCCTCACTCTATTCGCCATTTGAGAGTGATGAATATGTCAGCAATCTGGAAAAGCTCTCATCCCTCCATCGTGGAGCGACCCGTGCAGCAAGGTTGTCGTTGGCTAGATGTCATCCTCAATCGCCGGCCGACTCTCATCAGCCAAGCGGCGCTTGAAGACGCAGAAGTAGTAATGGCTGAAGATCTTGTCTCCTTCGTGCGTATAGACGATCTCGCCGTCGCTGGTGAAGCCTTCTACCGGCTCCATGTGGATCAACTCCCAGCCCTGACTGCCCCAGGCATTCAACTCAGGGATCATGGCGGCCGGCGTGTGCTTGGCCGGCGTCTTCCAGTGGGGCCAGCGGCCGGCGATGTAGTCGCGCGCCCCATCATTCTCCAGGCTGGCCCAGATGAACTTGGTCATGTATTCCCATTTGTCGGTCATCTGGTCCAACTCGTTTTGATGTGTGTCGTGCGACCACAGGTTGCCGGCGCATCGCGAACTTCTGTGCTGAAGGCGTTGTCCACGTCAGGCTAACACTACAGTTTCGACGTGACGTAGGCGACGATCTTCTCTTTCAGCTCGGGCATGCCGGCGGTCAACGCTTCCAGGTGGGCGCGCTCGCGGGCGACGAATTCCTTATCCTCAATCAGCCCCAGGTTGATGAGGACGTTGAGCGCGCCAGAGCGCATGCCGGCTTCGGCAGCCAACGCGCCCACGCCGGCGTCGCTCACCGCGGCCGGGTTGCCGATCTCGGCGATGGGCATGCACAGCTTGAGGATGTCCACGCAGGCTTCGACGATGTGCATGGGGGGCATGGTGGCGATCTTGAGGGCCTTCTGCATCGCGCCGTGACGCGCGGCCTGATCGGCCTCGG
>CAIQJD010000631.1 GCA_903872005.1 uncultured bacterium
CTGAGGTCTCTCCAGAGCAGGTCGTCGCCGGCCATACGGCCCGCATTCGCGACGCCATCCTGCGCTGCGGGACGAGCAACCTCGGCTGCATGGCCCTCACCGGCGGCTTTGGGCGCGGCGAAGGGGGCGTGCGGCGCGATGCCGCCGGCCGGCCGCTCCCGGTGAATGACTACGATATCCTGGTCGCGACGCGGCGCGAGGGGCTGCTCGGCCGGTTATGGCTGCGCCGCTGTCTCAAGCGCCAGGAGCCGGCCCTGACCGCCGCGCTGGGCGTGCGCGTCGACATCGCCTGCAAGACGCCGCGTATGCTGCGTACTTGGCCGGCGACGGTGGAAGCCTACGAAGTGGCGGTCGGCCATCAAGTCCTGTGGGGCGATGGCGCGCTCCTGGAGGCGATCCCGTGGCGCGACCCGGCGGGGCTGCCTTCGGCCGAGGCCAGCCGCTATCTGTTCAATCGCGGCGCGGCGCTGCTGTGGGCGCGCCGGCTGGCCGGCGACCCCACGACGCATTGGCGCTTCATCCTCATCGCCATCCAGAAGGCGCGGCTGGCCTGGGGCGATGCGGCGTTGTTGCTGGCCGGTCGTTACACGGCGCGCTACGCCGAGCGCATCGGCCGGCTCTCGCCCGGCGACCTGCCGGCCGAGCTGGCTGATCTGCCGGCGATCTACGACGCCGCGCTGCGCTTCAAGCTCCGACCCGATTTCGCGCCTTTCTCGCCTGAAGATATGCCGGCGCTGCTGGAAGAGACTATTGCGACCCATGAGCGGGTCTGGCGCTGGGTGGAAACGCGAAGGATGGGAGGACGAACCGCAGAGGCGCAGAGAGCGCAGAGGTCGGAAAGGGGAAAAGAAGAAGCAGAAATAGGCGCGCCGCAACAACATCTTTCTGATCCTCACCGCGCCCTCTGCGCCTCTGCGGTGCAATCTTCGGCGCCATCTCCCCCGGCCAACATATCAGCCTTCTGGCTCGACTATAGTCGCCGGCCCGAGCCGCGCCTGCGCGCCGCGCCGTTGGGCTGGTCGGCGCGGCTCTTTCATCTGGGGCTGAACCTGTGGCGCGTGCGGCCGCGCGCCGGCCCGGGCTGGCTGGATCATCCTGAAGAGCGCCTGGCGCGCGCCCTGCCACTGCTGCTATTCGCGTCAGACTTCTATCTGCCGGCGGCAGAATTGGCGGCGCAATTGGGACTGCACCTGCCGGCCGATTCGGCGCTCTGGCGCGCCGCCCTGAGCGACCGGCTGATCGCGCTCTGGCATCCCGGCGACCCCTTCGTCGGCGGCTGAGAGGGACATCATGAAGACCACCATCGCCGTGCTGATTGACGCCTTGAGCTGGGACACGCTGCGCCAGTCGGAGCTGTTGGCCGAGCGGCGCGCCGTTTGCCGGCCGCTCCGCACCATCCTTGGCTATAGCTCGGCCGCCGTCCCATCCATCCTGACCGGCCGGCTGCCCCAGGAGCATGGGCGTTGGTCATATCTCTACTATGACCCGGCGCATTCGCCCTTCGGCTGGACGCGCCTCTTCCGCCTGGGTGGGCCGCTGGTCAACAACCGGCTGGTGGACAACCCGCTGCTCAAGCGCTACGTGGCGCGCTGGACGGCGCGCCGGCGCGGTTTCGATGGCTACTTCCCACTGTACGATTATCCGTTGCGCTATTTGCCCCTGGTGGATCACTGCTCCAAACGCTGGGATTTCCGGCCCGGCGCTTTCGATTGCCCTTCGTTGATTGATCTCTGCGCCGAGCGCGGCTTGCCGGCGCAATTCCTGACCTATCCCATGCCCGAAGAAGATGTCTTCGCGCGCTGCGTCGCCGGCCTGGCCCAGGGGCAGATGCGGCTCTACTTCCTGTATCTGAGCGGGATTGACGCCCTGGGCCACGCGCACGGGCCGGCCGGCGCGCCCCTCTTCGAGCGCCTGCGCTGGTACGATGCCCGGCTACGCGAGCTGCTGGCGGCCGCCGGCGACGAAGCCGATCTCTTCCTCTTCTCCGATCATGGCATGGTCACGACGACGCAGACCAGCGACCTGAAACGGCGCATCGAGGCGCTGCCGCCCCGCTACGGGCGCGATTACGTCGCCTTCTACGATTCCACCATGGCGCGCTTCACCTACTTGACGCCGGCCAGCCGGCCGATGATCGAGGGACTGCTGCGCCGAGAGCCGGCCGGCCGCATCCTGAGCGACGCCGAAAAGGCGCGCTACGGCGTGGCCTTCGCCGGCCAGCGTTACGGCGAGACCTTCTTCCTCCTCCCGCCGGGTACGGTACTCCATCCCAGCCATACGGCGCGGCGCGTCTTGCGCGCCATGCACGGCTACGACCCCGACGAGGCGATCAACGACGGCGTCTTCCTCTCCGTGCGGCCGGTAGAGCGCCCGCCGGCCGCCATCACCGATCTGCTGGGCCTGCTGCTGGGTAGCGCCGGAGTGGCGCGATGAGCGCGCCGGCCGGCGGCCCGCGCGATATCCTGCGCCGGGCCGCGCGCGGCGCAGGCGTCGCCGCCGGCGTGGCCGGCCTGAGCCGGCTGATCTTCTTCGCCCAACAGCTCATCCTCGGCCGGCTGGTGGCCGCCGACGCCTTCGGCCAGTATGCCTTCGCCGTGCTGGTCATCGGCCTGCCGGCGCTGTTGGTCAACCTGCGCGGCGCAGAAGCCCTGGTGCAGAACGATGATGACGAGGCCGGCGTGCGCCGGCTGACCGATACGGCCTTCACCGCGCAACTGGTCCTGGCTGTTGCGATGCTGGTCATCGTCATCGCCGGCCGCCAGCTCATCGCTGAGGTCGCCGGCAAAGCCTACCTGGCGGCGCTCCTCGTCCCACTGGCCTTCCTGATCCTGAGCGCGGCCGGCGGCCCATCCTCGAATAGCGGGCCGCTCCTCTTGCCGGCGGCCGTCCTGGAGCGCCGGCTCGATTTCGTGCGAGCGCGCTTGCCCGAATTGGCCAACGCGCTGGTCAATGTCGCCGTCTCGGCGACGCTGGCGCTCCTGGGGTGGGGCGTCTGGAGCCTGATCCTGGGGCTGCTGGC
>CAIQJD010000632.1 GCA_903872005.1 uncultured bacterium
CCATCGAGATGGGGACGATCAGTAGCGCCGCCAGCGTCATCAGCCAGTTGATCGAGAACATCATGATCAGGACGCCGATGACGGTCGTCACCGAGGTGATGATCTGCATGAGACTCTGGTTCATCGTCTGGCTGACGGTATCCACGTCGTTGGTGATGCGCGAAAGCACTTCGCCATGGCTGACGCCGTCAAAGTACTTCAACGGCATCCGGTTGATCTTCTCGGAAATATCCTTGCGGAAGCGGTAGGTGATCTGCATGGACACGCCCGACATGACCCAGCCCTGGATGTAGCTGAAGATCGAAGAGAGCAGGTACAGGCCGGCCATGATCAGGATGATGCGGCCGATGTAGGCGAAGTCAATCCCGCCGGCGCCGGCGATCTGGTTCATCACTCCTTCGAACAGCCTCGTGGTGGCCTTGCCCAGCACCTTGGGGCCGACAATGCTGAAGATTGTCGAGGCGACGGCGAAGACCAGCACCACGATCAGCGAGAGCTTGTAGGCGGATAGGTAGCGAATCAATTTGAGCATGGTGCCCTTGAAATCGCGCGCCTTCTCGCCTTTCATCATGCCGGCCATCGGGCCATGCCCCCCCATAGGCCCACGTCCTCCCGGCCCGCGTCCCATCGGGCCGGCCGGCATCGGGCCGGGTGCGCTGTTGCGTCCGTTCTGCGCGGTCATAGCAACTCCTCCTTGCTCAACTGCGACAGCGCGATCTCGCGATAGGTCTCGCAGTCTTGCATCAATTCGTGATGGGTACCCTTGCCGACGATCTCGCCGTCGTCCAGGACGATGATCTGTTCCGCGTTTTTGATCGTGGAGACGCGCTGCGTCACGATCAGGACCGCGCTGCCGGCCGTATTCTCTTTCAGCGCCCGGCGTAGCGCCTGATCGGTTTTGAAGTCCAGCGCCGAGAAACTGTCGTCGAAGATGTAGATCGGCGGGCGCTTCACCAGGGCGCGGGCGATGGAGAGGCGCTGCTTCTGACCGCCGGAGACATTGCTGCCGCCCTGCGAGATCTCGCCGGCCATCCCTTCGGGCCGGCCGGCGACGAATTCGCCGGCCTGGGCGACTTCGATGGCTGTCTGAAGCGCTTCGGGGCTGGCTTCCTCGTCGGCGTAACGCAGGTTGCTTTCGATGGTGCCGGAGAAGAGCGTATTCTTCTGCGGGACGTAGCCGATCTTATCGCGCAAGTCGTGCTGGGTGACGTTGCGAATATCCACGCCGTCTAGCAGGATGTTGCCGGCGGTGACATCGTAGAAACGCGGGATCAGATTGACCAGCGTAGACTTGCCGGAGCCGGTCGCGCCGATGAAGGCGGTCGTCTGGCCGGGGCGCGCGGTGAAGCTGATCTCGCACAGCGCGTTCTCCTCCGCGCCGGGGTAGCGGAAGAACACATCGCGAAACTCGATCTCGCCGCGGAAGGGCTGGGCGAACTGCTGCGGCCCTTCGGGATCGCGGATGGTCGGCTCCGTCTCCAGGACTTCGGCGATGCGGCCGGCCGACACCGAAGCGCGCGGCAAGATGATGAACATGAACGACAACATCAGGAACGAGAAGACGATTTGCATGGCGTACTGCATGGAGGGTTCGCCGTGATGGCAGACTTCCGCATCCAAGGCGTATTCTGATTCGACC
>CAIQJD010000633.1 GCA_903872005.1 uncultured bacterium
CACCTTCGGCCGCGCGAAGCTGCCTTTGGAAAAGACGAGGATATACTCATGGGTGTCGCGCAGGGTCGGATTGGTCGCCGCCATCCAGCTTCCCCAGGCGGTGGAAGAGCCGGCGCTGGAGCCTTTCGCCCAGATGATCTCGCCGCGCATCAGGAAGCCCAGGTCGAGCATCTCATCGGCGATGTAGGCGTGCAACGGGATATACGGCCGGCGGCCCAGGTTGGCGACATTGATGCAGGCGCGCCCGCCGGGGACGAGGACTCGATACGTCTCGCTCCAGACGCGGCGCAGGAAGGCCAGGTATTCCTCCAGGGTAAGGTCGGCGTCATATTCCTTGCCCACATTGTAGGGCGGCGATGTGACCATCAGGTGGACGCTGGCGTCGGGGAGATCGGCCATGCGCTCGGAAGAGGCGCGCAGGATGTGGTCAAGGACGGCGGCCGGCGCGGGGTTCTCGTAGTAGGCTGCGTCGGCCTGGCCCGTGGGCTGCGCGGCGTAGAGCCGGCTGCCGTAAAAGGCCGAGGCGTCGTGCCCCTCGCGCCCCGGCGCGCCGAAGGCGCTGGTCTGGGTTCCTTGTCGTCGCTTGCGAATGGTCACTGGTTGCTCCTGAAGGAGACGCGCCCATCAATATGGGCGCAGTGTTTGCTCGCATGCATCTATCACGATAGGCGTCGTCTTCCCACTCTCGATCTCAGCGCGCACTTCCGCTATCCAGCGTTCCAGCGCCTGAGGATCGGACGCCCAAAGAACATCCCAACGTTGATTATCGGCGCGTCGTTCCTCTTCGGTCGCATCTTCCAGCCAAACGCTGAAGTCGTCTATCACGCGTCACGCCTCCCATAGCGCGGAGATGGGGCCGCGTGGCCTAGGGTTCTCCGCCCCGGCCGGCCAGCCCCAGCTTCACGAAGAGCCAGGGCGCGCCGGCGACGCAGGCCAGGCCCACCAGCCCATAGCGGATCGCGCGCGCCAACCCCGCCAGCAGATCCGCCGCCTCTTCAAAATCCAGGAACTTGCCGAGGAAGTAGACCACCGCCACGAGGGCCAGACCGACGAGGAGCCGCAGCAGCCGGCGCGTCAGCGGCCCGTCCACCATGAAGCGCACATAGCGCTGTTCGAGGGCCAGCCCGACGCCGGTGCCCAGCAGCGCGCCGCAGATCGTGGCAATCGTCTCGCCCGGATAGAGGCCGGTATGGTCGGCCGGCGATACGAAGAGCAACGCGAGCGGGATGATCACCGCGCCGGCGATTTGCGCCCCAAAGGGCAGCCGGCGCAGCCACGGCATGATGATGCGCTCGCCGACGAAGAGATAGCCGGCCAGCAAGAGCGCGCCGATCAACCAGCCGCCCAACACATCTTGCGGGAAATGCACGCCCAGATATAAGCGTGAAAACGCAACCAACAGTGTCGCCGCCACGGCGACAACCCAGACCCAACCCCGGCGCAACCAGAAGCCCAAATAGCCGGCCGCCGCCAACGTCTGCTGCGCATGGCCGGAGGGAAAAGACGGCGAATCTTCCGGGCTGTTCACCGCAATGCGCGGATCGTCCGGTCGCGGAATCTGCAAGGTTTGCTTGACCCAATCGTTGAAATAGGTTGAGAGGAGACCCAAAAAGAGCAGCCGCGCGCCCAGTCCTTTGTGCCAACACCAGTAGATCAGCAGACACGCTGCCGCAAAGAGGTAGCTGTTTCCCAGGTAGGTGGTCGCTTGCATGAAGACGTCCAGCGGGCCGTTGCGTAGCCCCTGGATGCCGGCGATGACGTTCGATCCCCAGGGCACGAGAGAAAGCAACCAATCTTCCATACCTACCCTGCCTCCATACCATCCTATATTATAGGCCCAGGCAATGGGCCAGGATGTCGGCGCATAGGACCATGTCGCGCAGATCAATGCGCTCGTTGGTCGTGTGCACTTCCTCCATGCCGGTGCTGAAAGCGACCGACTGAATGCCACGCCCGTTGAGGATGTTGGCGTCTGAACCGCCGCCGGTGGAGATGAGCAGCGGCTCCCGGCCGAAGGCGCGCGTGCCGGCGCTCAATTGTTGCGCCAGCGGCGCATCGTCAGGGATCTTGAAGGCGGCATACATGGGGCTGACTTCCAGATCCAGGCGCGCGCCGTGCCGGCCGGCGGCCGTCTCGAACGCCTCGACCATGGCCTGCGTCTGGCGCGCCAGTTTGTCGTCGTGCAGGCTGCGCGCTTCCAGGCGCATCTCAACGCGGTCGGGGATGATGTTGGTCGCATCTCCGCCATGAATCGTCCCGATATTCGCCGTCGTCTCCGAGTCAATGCGGCCCAGGGGCATGGCGGCGATAGCCTCGGCGGCGACGCGGATGGCGTTGATGCCCAGCTCGGGCGCCGTGCCGGCGTGCGACTTGCGCCCATGCACGACGACGTTGATCTTGTTCTGCGATGGCCCTTGCACGCAGATGGAACCGATGGGGCCGCCCATATCGAGGACGATGGCCTGGCGCGCGCCCAGCCGGCTGACGTCCAGCCCTTTGGAGCCGCCCAAGCCTACCTCTTCGCGCACGGTGAAGACCAGCTCCAGGGGGGGCGCTGGGAGGCGCGCCGGCCGTTCGTTCAAGAGCGCGACCAGCTCCAGCATGATCGCCGCGCCGGAGGTGTCATCGCCGCCCAGGATGGTGCGGCCGTCGCTGCGGATGATGTCGCCATCCACGACCGGCGTGATGCCGAGGCAGGGGACGACGTGATCCACATGGGCGCACAGGATCAGCGCCGGGCCGACGCCGGCGCGCCGGCCAATCAGGTTGCCGATGGCGTCGCGCTCGCTGGGGACGCCCAGGGCGGCCAGCCGGCGCGCCAACTCCGCCATCACGGCGTCCTCCTGGCCGCTGGGGCTGTCAATATGCAGCAGATCGAGGAACGTGGCAAGGAGGCGAGGCGCATTCACAATCGAAGGCATGGTCATCGCAATAGTCCTTTTCCGAGTTCGGATGGGTGATTCAGGCGACGGGGGTCAGCATTTCGCGGGCGCTTTGCAGCGTGGCCGGCGTGATGGAACCGAGCATCAAGGCAATTTCTGAGACGCGCTCTTCGGGCGACAGCTCGCGCACGCCGGTCGTTGTGCGCTCGCCCTGGATGTTCTTCTCGACTTTGAATTGGGCGTGGCCGGCCGCGGCGAGCTGCGGCAGGTGCGTTACGCAGAGCACCTGGTGATTCTCGGCCAGCCGGCGCAGCTTGCGCCCCACCAGGCTGCCGACTACTCCGCCGATGCCGGCGTCAATCTCGTCGAAGATCAGCGTCGGCACCTCGTCGGCGGCGTTGAGGACGTTCTTCAGGGCCAGCATCAGGCGCGAGGTTTCGCCGCCAGAGGCGACCGCGGCCAGGGAGCGCAGCGGCTCGCCGGGGTTGGCCGAGATGACGAATTCGATCTGGTCAATGCCGGCGGCGTCGAAGCGGTAGCGCTTTTTGCCCACCCATGCGCCATCGGGGGCTTCGGCCCGCTCCATCTGCACGGCGAAGCGGGCGCGCTCCATACGCAGGTCGGCCAGCTCGCGCTCCACGGCCGCGGCCAGCCGCCGGCCGGCCTCGGCGCGCTGCTGCGAGAGGGCGTCGGCTTTGCGGCCAATCTCGCGCAGCAGGGCGTCTTCCTGGCGCTCCAGTGCTTCGCCCCGCTCGCCGGCCCCTTCAATGTGCGCCAGCTCGGCTTTGGCCTTGGCCGCGTAGGCCAACACATCGGCGACGGAATCGCCGTACTTGCGCCGCAGGTTGTAGATCAGGCCCAGGCGATGCTCGGCCTGTTCCAGCCGGCGCGGATTGAACTCGATCTCGTCGCGATAGGCGCGCACGGCCTGGGCCACGTCGTCCAACTGATAGCTGGCTTCTTGCAGGGCGCGGCGCGTCTCGCCCATGCCGGCGTCCACCCGCTCGATGTCGGCCAGGAGCTGCAGGGCCTGACTGACCTGGTCGCACGCCGGCAGCGCGCCTTCGCCCTCGCCCTCGAAGAGGAGCGCGCACGCCCCGCCGGCCAGAGCTGCCAGCTTCTCGGCGTTCGCCAGCCGGTCGCGCTCCTGGGTGAGGGTCTCTTCTTCGCCCGGGGTCAAGCGCGCCGCCTCGATCTCTTTCACCTCGAATTGCAGCAGGCCGATGCGCCGCGCCAGCTCGCGCGCGTCGCGACGCAGGAATTCCAGCTCCTGGCGCGTCTGGCGCAGTTGGCGCGCCAGGCCGGCCACTTCGGCCGCGGCTTCGTTGAGGCCGGCGTAGCGATCCAGGAAGCCGATCTGCTCGCGCCGGCGCAGCAGCAGGATATGGTCGCCCTGGCCGTGAATGTCAATCAGGTATTGGCCGATCTCGCTGAGGATCTTGAGTGGCACGGCGCGGCCATTGACGCGGCAGACGGAGCGCCCGCTGAGGCGCAGGTCGCGCGCCAGAATGAGGCTCATCTCGGCGTCGGCCGGCGCCTCTTCGGCCTCCAGCAGCCCGTATTCGGCCAGCAGGGGCGCGAGGCGCTGGCGGATCGCGCCGGTCAGAGTGAAGACGGCCTCGACGCTCGTCATCTCCGCGCCGGCGCGGATTTCCTCGCGGTCGAGCTTGCCGCCCAGCAACGAGGCGACGGCGTCCACGATGATGGACTTGCCGGCGCCGGTCTCGCCCACCAGGACGTTGAAGGCCGGGTTCCAGTGCAGTTGCAGGTGGTCAATGATGGCGAAATCGCGGATGGTCAGTTCGGCTAACATCGCCCACCTTGTCAGCGCAAGCGCGCGTAGAGCGTGATGACGCTCATCACGATGAAGATGCCGTAGTTGATCAGGAGCCGGCCCCACGAGAGAAACACGGCGCTGATGAGCAAGCCCATGAGGCTGGCGACGATGGCGACGCCGCAGACGACCAGGCCCAGGTAGCGCCCGCGCCGCCGGCCGGTGACGCGGCGGATCAGGGTTGCCATGCCGCCGGCCAGGGCCGGCGCGGCGATGAGCATGGCGAACCAGCTATAGAAGGGGATGAAGCTGGCGAGGATGGGCAGCAGCGCGCCGCCCAGGGCGCCATAGCCGCCGGCCAGGATCATGCCCAGCAGATAGTCGCCCTTGTCGGCCGTGTAGAAGACCGCCTGTTGCTGGCCGACGCACTCGCGGCAGCGATAGCCGACCGGGGTACGCACCGCGCATTTGGTGCAGATCGGTTTGTCGCAGCGATTGCAGCGCAGCATCGTTTCCACGTTGGGATGATTGGCGCAATGCAGCGGTTCGGGCATCGGGTTGCTGCTCACGTCCGCCATTGAAGTTTCTCCATCAGAGTTTCATAGAAGTAGCTGGGCGATTGCAGGCGCACGAAGCGGCCGGCGTAAGGGCTGGCCTGGATGCGTACCTGGTCGCCGTTGAGGAGGCTCTGGTCGAATTGCCCGTCTACGGTCAGCCGGGCGCGATGGTCGGTCTCGATGGTCAGGGTCAATGATGCGCCCTCGGGCAAGATGATGGCGCGATCCAGGGTCAGATGTGGGGCAATGGGGATCAGCAGGATGTTACGCAAGGCCGGCGGCATGACCGGCCCGCCCACGGCCAGGGCGTAGGCCGTCGAGCCGGTGGCCGTGGAGACGATCACCCCATCGGCCACAAAGGTGGTCAGGCGCGCGCCGTCCACGCGCGTCTCGACCCGGATGATGCGCGCCAGGCCGCCGCGGCTGACGACGACGTCATTGAGCGCCTCGTAACGCGCTTGCGCTTCGCCGGCGCGCCACGATTCGCCATGCAGCATCATCCGCTCTTCGATCCAGTAGCGGCCGGCCAGGACGCGCTCCAACGTCTCGCGCCATTGGCCGGGGGGCGCTTCGGTGAGGAAGCCCAGCCGGCCCAGGTTCACGCCGAGGATGGGCGTCTTGTGGCGGGCGCACAGGCGCGCCGCGCGCAGGATGGTTCCGTCGCCGCCCAGGGTGATGATCAGATCGAGGTCGGCGATGTGCGGGGCGACGCCCACTTCGTCCCAGGCCGAGCCTTGCCAGGCGGAGACGCCGGCCGTTTCCAGCCAGGCGGCAATCTCCTGCGCCAGTGGTTTGGAGGCCGGCAGCTTGGGATGGTGCAGCAAGCCGATGCGGCGCATGGGCGGGGCGCCGGCCGGTGGTTCAGGGGGTGGGCTGGTAATTGGCAAAAGGATCTCCCACTGTGGACAGTTCGATGAGCGTCTCGGCGACGCGCTCTTCCACGCGCAGGACGCGGCTGCCGCTGTCACGCAACTGGCGTTCCTGTTCGGCGCTCAAGCGCAGGTCGCCGGCCCCGACGATGATGACTTCGCGCGCCCATTGCGCTTCGGCGACGGAGAAGCCGCACGCCGGCTGGTGGACATTCAAGAAGCGCAGCAGCGCGAACAACTCTTCGCGGCTGGCTAGCGGGCGCGCCAGAAACAGGTAACGGTGCAGGCCCTTGTCGGTGGGCAAGGGCGGCAACGCCGGCGCCCTTTCGGCCGGCGCCTGCGTCGGCGCGATTTCTACCGTCCAAATGGAGCCGCTGTCCAGCTCCACGGGGACGGCCAGCTCCATGCCGGCCGGCTCCAACGTATAATGGCCGGCCAATAGCGGCGCGAATTCGCACCACGTCTCCTGACCGCGGTGCGCCACGGCGGGATAGCCGCCGGCTTTCCGCGTCCCCACGCCGCGCAAGGTGAAGAGCGTATCGGGCTGGCCTTGCACGGTGCAGCGCAAGATCGAGAAGGGATGGGCGCTCGGCGCGCTGCTGATGCGCCAGTGCCACGCCGGCATGGTGAGCGGGATCGAACGCTCTTCGCCGGCCGCCAGCGTGATCTCCTCGACGGTCAGGGCCGCGCCCGCGACGCCGAGGCGATAGACGCCGGCCGACAACCCCCGGAAGGCAAAGACGCCGTCGGGGCCGGCGGCCTGGGCGGCATGAAAGCTCCCATCCGTCGCGTCGAGGAGCATGGTCTGGCCGGCCCCGCGCGCCAGGCGCCCGATGATGGCGGCCGGCGGCCAGGGCGGGGCGCTCGGCCGCGCCGCAGGCTGGCCGGCTTCGGTCAGCGCGGCGAAGATGTTGGAGAGGGACGCTCCCCCGTCCAATGCGCCCACCGCGGCCATCCGTAACGGCGCGTCGCGGTCGCCCCAGCGCTGCCGCTTCGGCTCATCGCGCAACATCTCGATGATGGGAAGCTGGCCGCCGGGCTGGCGCGGGCTGAACCAGGCGTTGCGCTCCTCGCGCGGCTCGAAGCAGCCCAGGGCGTAATTGCCCAGGAGCGAGAAGGCCGCACAGAAGAATTGCCCCGGCGCGGCGGGGTAGAGCTTGCTGGCGCCCATCATGACGCGCGCCATCTCCAGGATGCGCGCCCCGTGGGTGAAGGGGCTGACGGCCGGGTAGCGCGCGTCGGTCATCTCGCCAATGGCGCAGCCGCCGGCCGTGGCCAGAATCGGGAGGGAGCGCCCCAGCCGCCGGCGCGCCTCGTTATCGAGCAATTCGTGCCGCCGCCAACCGAGTGGCGTCTGAGCCAACTGGGCGTGGGAGTCGCGCCGCGAGAGCCGGTCGGCGTTGATCTCGTCGCGCGTGCGGCCGCCCCAGGCTGTTCCGTCCCAAGTTTCGGCCGAGCGCCGGCGATACTCGTCTTCCGCAAGGGGTTTGCCCTGCAGGGTAACCAGGTCGTTGGGAAAGTCCAGCGGCAGGTTGCCGGCCTGGATGCGGTGCGCCAGCCAGACGCCGCCAGCGAGCCAATCCTGATGGCCGGCGTCGCCGATGGCCTGCACGAGCGCGCCGACGAGGCCGGCGTCGCGACAGGCCGGCAGGCCGGGGAGGCCGCCCATTTGCAGGATCGCTTCGACATCGGCCAGGAGATGCGGCTGGTAGGAGGCGAGAATGTCGGCCGGCAAGCGTCCGCCGCGCCAGGTTTCGGGGTCGTCCAGGGGATTGCCCAGCTCAAAGTAGCGCACCCCGATGGCCGCGTAGGCTTGCAGCGCCTTCAACGTCTCGGCGGAAAGGCGGCCGGGCAAGGCGCGCGGCCGGCCGATCTGCACGATGGGCATGATGGCGCTCTCCAACAGCCGGCGCGCGAAGTCCAGCCCACCTTCGTGGCGGAAGGATACCCAGGCGATGCCCAGGGCGTGCAGCAAGGGAATCCAGCGCGTCTCGATGGCGACCGCGCCGGCCGCCATCGGGTAGCCCGGCGACCATTGGACGCCGATGCCGGTATCGCTGTGGGGTCGCGGAAAATCCTTCAGATCCATCGTCAAGCCCCCCTCCTGCCACACTATGCTATTATAATCGAAATGGCGCAGGTTGTCTAAGCGTATAGGGGGAATGCGTCGAGACAGACGCCGGCCGGGGCTAACGCTCGCAACAGGGGCGCGTCGTGTGGAAGCGCCGGCCGGTCCGCCGGCAGATGATCTGCATGATGTTGCGGCCCGACATGACGGCGGCCGGCAGTCCGCCGCCCGGCTCGACCCACTGGCCGGCCATGTAGAAGTTTGCCACGCCGGGGAGCGTTTTGGGGATGCCCTGGCCCAGCAACATCTTCAACGTGGCCGGCGAATAGGCCCAGCCCTGGGGCGAGCCTTGCCAGTTGCCGGTGTAGCGCCAGGTCGTGTAGGGCGTCGCCACGTCTACCACTTCCACGTCGCGGCGCAGACCGGGGAAGCGCGTCTCCAGAACCGAGAGGACGCTTTCCGCGATGGCGGATTTTTCGGCGGCGTAGGCCGGCGGATCGTTGCGCAGCTCGTTCCAATAGTTGAAGTCCGAGCCGAGCCAGACCTGCAGGGCTGATTTGCCGGTCGGGGCCATGGTGGGATCATAGCAGAAGTGGCGCAAGCGCAGCCAGTCGCGCGGCCGGCCAGCCAGGGTCGCCGGCGGGTTCAGCGGAAAGAGGACATCGTGCGGCTCGCGCGAGAAGTCGCGCGCCACGCCCAGCGAGACTACCACTAAGGGCTGGAAGACCGCCAGGTCGCGATAGTAGCGCCGAAACTCGTCGGTGACATACGTCTCGCCCAGCATGTCGAAGAGGGTGGCGCGCCCATCGGCGGCCGAGATGACGATGTCGCCGCGCGCTTCGCTGCCGTCTTGCAGGCGCACGCCCACGGCGCGGCCATCCTCGACCAGGATCTTCTCGACGCGGGCGCGATAGTGTATTTGGCCGCCCAGGTTGAGATAGCGCCGCTCGATGGCGCGCGCCAGTTCCAGCGAGCCGCCGACGGGATAGCCGGCGTCGCCGCGATGGGTGGCCGGCAGGGGCAGCATGGTCGCCAGGGCGAGCGGGAATTCCGGCACGGCATAGTCAGGCGGGTTGAAGGCGAGGGCGAATGCCTGGCGCAGGAACGGATCGCGGAACCGCGCCGCGAAGCTCTGCACGGTGGCATTGCCGGCGCGCTTCAGGCCGGCCATGAAGCCGAGCATCATCGGCGCAGCCTTGACGATGTCCCACACGCCCATCAGCGCGCGCGGCTTGTCGGGCGCAAGCTCGACCGTGGCGAAGCGCCGCAAGAGCGCGATGAAGTCATCAATCACAGCCGCGTCGCCCGGCGCCAGCTCCTTCATGTGTGTTTCCAGGCGGTCAATGTTGGTGTAGACGATGAAGGTTTTGCCGGCGGGGCCTTCGATGCGCCCCATCTCGGCGTGATTGACGATCGGCCGGCCGGGGAGCGCGCCCAGCTCTTCCCACAAGGGATAGAAGGCCGAGCCGGGTTTGGATCCGAGGAGCCAGTGCACGCTGCCATCGAAGACGTAGTCTTTGCGTTTCCAGGAGGTGCATAGGCCGCCCGGCAGATGGTGCATCTCGAAGATCTGCGAGCGGCAGCCGTTCATTTGTGCGTAACAGCCGGCCGCCAGGCCAGCCAGGCCAGCCCCAATAATCAGGACGGATGCGTCTGCCATGATGTGTCCCTTCACATGATCGGGATTGCAGAGATATGCGCGGCGGCCGACGTGGCCGGCCGCAGATAGGGCCGGCGCTCGCCATCCTTCGGCGCGGCCAGGGCTTGCTCCTGGCGCACCTTCTCGGCCATCGCCTCGCGCGCCCGGTGCAGCCGTGATTTGACCGCGCTTTCCGTCGTGTGCAGCGTCTCGGCCATCTCGGTGTACGACAGGTTATGCCAGTAGCGCAGGGTGATCGCCAGACGGTAGTCGGCCGGCAGGCTCTCCAACAGGCGCTGAATCTGCTCGCTCTGCTCGTGTTGCAGCGTGACCTGTTCGGGGCGCGGCCCGAAGTCGGGAATCTGCTCGTAAGGCGATTCGTCTTCCAGCGACACGGCGTGGTGGCGCCGGCGGCGCAGCAGGTCAATGCAGTAGTGCGATGCGACCGACAGGATCCACGATGAGAACTTGCGGCCGGCGTCATAGGTATTCAGGCGGGTATAGGCCCGCAGGAAGACCTCTTGCGCCGCGTCTTCGGCCTCGGTTGGATTGCCCAACATGCGATAGGCCAGGTTGTAGACCGGCGCCTGATAGGCCGCGACGATGGCGGCAAAGGCGCGCTTGTCGCCGGCGCGCGCCTGCTGGATCCAAACTTGTTCTTGTTGCATCTTTTCGAGCTGTTTATCGGTCCAATTGGTAGTCATCATTACGCCACCGCCCGGGCAAAAATCCTATTCACTGCGCCTGTAACAGGGAGCCAACCCATTCGCGCCTGGCCCAAAGGGCGCAGCCGCCGCGCGTCTCCGTCAAATGCTGACCATTCTCCCGCAGTTTCTGCAAGAAGCTGGACTGCAACGCCTGCTTGAGCGACACATCCCGCAAGTTCACATCCGAGAACGGCGCGAAGGGACACGGCTCCAGCCGGCCGTCGGGGCTGATGTGAACGAAGCCACGGCCGGCGGCCAGACAGCCCCCATACAGTTCCTCATCGCCGGGGAAGGCCACGAACATGCCAGGGAACTCGGCCCGCAGGGCATTCAAGCGCGCCGGCTCGGCCTGGCGCTGCGCGTCGGTCATGCACAACTCTTCCGTGCCTTCTTGCGCCGGCACGTAGTCCACGAAGAAGAAGACCTTGCAGCCAGCGGCAACCAGCTCGGCCACGTAGTCGCGGCCGGTGAGCGTCTCGAAGTTGGCGGAAGTCACCGTCAGCGAGGCCCCGAAGAGGACGCCCTGCGCCTGAAGCATCCGCATCTTGTCCTGCACGCCGGCGTACACGCCGCCGCCACGCCGCGCATCGGTCTCGAACTGCCGGCCTTCCAGGCTGAGGATCGGCGTCACGTTCTTCTGGCGCTTGATCTTGGCGACCAGCGCCTCGTTCAGCAACATGCCGTTGGTGAAGAGCGGGAAGATGATGCTCGGAAAGCCGGCCGCGATATCCAGGATTTCCGGCCGGGTCAGCGGCTCGCCGCCGGCCAGCATGACG
>CAIQJD010000634.1 GCA_903872005.1 uncultured bacterium
ATGCGCTGGGCGCGGGCGATAGGATCGGCCAGGCCGGCCGCGTCGGAGGCGCCGGGGAAATCCCGGGGGAGGCGATAGAGATCAAAGAATGTCGTGACGTAGGTATCGGTGCGCTGACGCAAGGTGTTGCGAAGATGGCGCAGCACGCGCTGGGGGTCCAACGCGCCGCCGCGCCCGCTCCCCGATGTGCGGATCAACTGCGGCTGGGCCAGGATGCCGCGAGCGCAGAGCGGCGCGGTCAACACGTCACGGACGAAGGTCTCTTCCGTGGGGCCTTCGCCGATGATGATGAGGGTGATCATCGGGTGGGCCTCCCGCCGAAGATGTTCATCTTCCAGAGTTCGCCGAGGGCGTAGTCGCGCAGCCAGTCTGCGAGGGAGGGAGCAGCGAGGCGCTGGAAGGTAGACGCGCCATCGGCGCGGCCCACCACGACGACATCTTCGGGCTGGAACTCGCTCACGAGTTCGGCGGATTGGGTGGAGACGATGAGCTGGCGGGCCGCGCTGGCCTGGCGCAGCAGGCCGGCGAGGACGGCGAGGGCATAGGGGTGCAGGCCCAGCTCCGGCTCGTCTATCAGGATGGTGTCGGGCTGAAGGTCGGTGGGCTGCAGGAGCAGGGTGGCCAAACAGATGAAGCGCAAGGTGCCGTCGGAGAGTTGGCGGGGGCCGCGCGGCGTGTCCGGATCGCCCAGCTCGAACCATTCGAGTTCGATGCGCGCAGGTGGCTCGGCGCGGTGGACGAAGTCGCCGAAGAAGGGCGCGACCTGGCGGATGGTTTCGACGATGCGCTGGTAGTGCTGTGGGCGGCTGTCGCGCAGGAAGCGCACGAAGGGCGCGAGGTTGCTGGCGTCGGGCTTGAGTCTCAGGTTGTCGCGCAGTTCTTGAGCCTGGCGCACGGGGGCGGAAAGGCTGGTGTCGTGGAAGTGGAAGACGCGCCAGCCGGCGATGGCGGCGCGGACGTGGGGCGCGAAGGTGTCGCCGACGACTTGGCGCAGGCGGGCTTCGTCGTGTCCGCTGCCGAGGGGGTGCGTCTTTTCGCCATAGTATCCATAGAAGCGGGTCTCTTCGCGGGCGAAGATGAGGCGCTGGCCGCCGGGTATGAGGGAGATATGATAGCTGTTGACGCCGAAGTAGAACTCGATGTCCATTTGCGGCGTGCGTTTGCGCGCGTTGAAGAGGAGGGCATCCGGGCCATCGTGTTGCCCGACGTAGCGTTGCAGGTTGCCATCGGCGAGGGCGGCGAGCATTTGGAAGAGGCTGATGAAGTTGCTCTTGCCGGCGCCGTTGGCGCCGATCAGCACGTTGAGGTCGCGCAACTCGAAGTCTTCCAGGGCGCGTATGGATTTGAAGCCGCGTACGGTCAGGCGGTCGAGTTTGGGCATAGGTCGGGCATCCTTCGGAAGGATCCACGCGGCGCAGTGCGCCGGCTGACGGTATGACCATATTGTACATCAAGATGGCGATTTGGAGTAGGGGCGGTGAGAGCCGGGCGGGGGGATTGCGAGGTGATGCTGCGCGGCTCAGCCATCGCCGAATGGGAGGCACGAATAAGCGAATGCGCCTGGGTGCGGAAGACGATTCGGTCAGTCGTGCAGTATGCGTGGACGGCTTTGGCGATGGCGTAGCCGAGGGCCTCGAGCCAGGCGAGGGCGGCGGATTCGACGACGGATTCGGTAAAAGTGGTCATGGGGTGGACTACTCCCAGTCGCGCGCCAAATTGACTATTGACTTTGTCGTAGTAATCACTATAATAATAATAGACTCATCTACCATGTGTAGAAAGAGATCTTTCGCCGCAGCGTAAAAGCGTTGCGGCGATTGCTTTAGGTGCGACCTTCGCGCTTGTCGTACTTCGTCCGCAGGTTTCTTCTGACTGAGTCGCCATCCACATGGTAGGCCGTCACCAAGAAGGCGATCGTATACGCAGGCTTTCTGCGTATCTCAAGTATCACCACGTAGTCCAGTTTCTCCAGCCAGATATACGTGCGGATCTGCCCCTGGTTCTCACGATAGTCCCAGGTTCGTACAGCGACGTCCTCGCTGTGGCTGATTGACGGGCCGCACCAGGGGAGACGTTCGGCGCGGCGCGGGTCGAACAGTCGCCCTTGCGTGGCCCAATCCACCCTCGTGATAAGGTGCCAGAAGCCTTCCTCGTATTTCCCCTCAAGTATCCGTGTGTCCCAATGGACGGGGTACTCCCGTAGCTTCCGCTTGGTCCGCTTGAAGTCCTCCTCAAAGAGATTATATAGCATCGCGAAGATTGAATGTGGTTCGCCATCTAGGGAGACGATGGCAGGTAGCCAATCGGGCTTATCGTTTAGCATGGGGCCTCCGTGGCGCGCCAGCAGAGGATGTTCACCTTGTCTTCCCGATACAGGGTGTTGCGAGTGAGATCATAGCGAGATCGCTGTCGGGCGCGTTGGACGAGGTGTAGTTTCGCAGAACTGGAGGCAAGCCTGCGGTTGGCGTAAGAGACCAGCCCAGTGAGCAGGTCTGCGAGTTGGAGTTGTTCTACCTGGTGAGAGCGCAAGAGCTGCATGTGCTCAACGATCTGGCGCGAGAAGTCGTATTGACTGTTGCAGAGTATTTCATGTAGCTTCCTGACTTTGTCAGCGCCACGGGTGTCTTTGATGTCCAGATAAACACGATAGCGAGCGTTCGGGCTGAGAATCACTTTCAACATGTCGAAGTACATCTTGTAGTACCAGTCATCGTGCGTCTGGTTGAATCTGGCGTGATCGAGTTTCGCCTTGTCGGGCACCACGAGGGCGCGGAAGTGGAGATCGTCTTCGTCGAAGAAGTAATCGAGCGTGTCGAGGTAGAATTGCAGCCGGCCCGGCGAGATCTTCGTCCATTTGGTTTCAAAGGTCGCCGGCAGCCCATGCCGCGCTTTGATCTCGCGCAGGCGAACGGCGATCTCGTGGGTCGTTTCCAGGGGGCACCAGACGGCGCCCAGGACCATGACGCCCTGACCGTCGTGCTCCATGTGACAGCTCTCGTCACAGTAGACATTGAATGTTTGGGTCATGCACTCACTCCCAATCCAGGTACATTTGATCAGCTGGCCGCAGATCCCAGCGACTATGCCGAGATCGCACTTGGCGCTGACTCGTTGAAGAATGCATCGATGACTTCCCGGATCGTCTCTGCATCAAAAGCGAGTCCCAAACCGGCAAAGGACTGGGTATCGCTCTTGGAAAGTCGCACAGGAGCGTATTTCGTCTCCGCGATGATACCGAGCAACAGCACCGGCGGAATCTCAAAGGCGATCTTGCCATGAACGGCGCGGCCAAAGACCGGTTTCAGGATTACGGGGCTGCCGCTCGATCCAGGAATTGTCGCACCATCCACGAGAAAGCCCCTGACCCGTCTCTGCCTGATCTGACCCCCTTCTTCAATCTCGTCCATGAACGGTTCACCCAGGCGCGTCGCAATGATGCCCGTCCTCACGAGGGGAGAGTTGGACACTCCCTGGCGCAAGCCCAGGGGATGACCGATCACCATCACATCATCGCCGATCGTGATATCGTACTCCTGAGCCTTCGCAGGGTCCACAAAAAGGTCGTACTGTACCCATTTGTGGGCGAATGATGGCCCCAGACGGTCAATGAAGGCCCCCACATTGAAAGCCATGACATCAACATCGGGGTCA
>CAIQJD010000635.1 GCA_903872005.1 uncultured bacterium
CTATCGCCATCAAGGCCGCTTTCATCCGCGCCGACGTCTGCTGCATTGTCTCTGTCTCCCTTTTCCCTTGTCTTGCTCCGCTACCCTTTATGCCACATCTTCCCCCAAATGTGAAACACACCCGCGCGAGCGCCGGCCGGCGCTGCGCTACTGTAACAATTGCTGGATGTAGATCGCGTCGGCCTTGGCCTGCCCGACGATAGAGATGAAATCAATGTCCAGCTCGCCGTCGGTCACATCCACCACGCAGGTCTTGTCCGGCGCGGCTTTGTTCTTGGCCCCGCCGGCCGCAATGTACGGATCATAGTTGGCAAAGCAGATCTTCTTCTCCATTTGCACCGAGAAGCGGCGCTTGCCGGCCGCATTCCAGTAGGTCTCGGCGAACTTGAGCGTCACCAGGTAGCGCCCGTTGGGCACGACGAACCGGTAACCCGGTCGCGCCGCGCCGCTCCAAAGCCGCTCCGATTGATACAGCCTGGGATCTTCCGTGCCGGCGATGGGCTGCGACGTGATGCGCCCGACCGGGCCGATATAGCCCCAGGTCAGCGTCCCCGGCGCCAGGGACGGCCACGGACGGTCGGCCAACCACAGGTTGCCGGCCGTGTCCACATAGCGCGGGCCGGCGCTGTTGACGCGGACGCCGTATGTCGTGAAGATATAGGTCACGCCCGGGTACCATACGCCCGCGGCCGGGGCATTCGCGTAGGGAGCGCCGGCCACGATAGTCGTCCCATCAATATCCACCGAAGCGCCGAAATAGTCGTAGGCCGCGCCCTCGCCGTCGAACAGCTTGCAGATCAGTCCCCAGGCATCGGGGCCGCCGGCATCGCGTCCGAAGACGTAGGCCGCGCCCTGCTCCTTGTGGCCGGCTATCGCGGCATAGGATGCGCCCACCACGACCGTCGAGCCGTTGACGGCGATGGACCAGCCGAAATATCTGCCGGCCTGACCATCGCTGGCAACCAGTTGCTTGACCTGACCCCAGCGCCCCGGCCCGCCGGCGTTGCGCTCAAAGATGTAGGCCGCGCCCTGCTTGGCGTGGCCACCCACGTTGGCGTCGGACGCCGCAACGACGATTGTCCCATCGTCCACCGCGACGTAAGCGCCGAAGTAGGCTTCTGCGCCGGGATCGCTGGCGACCAGCGTCGCGACCTCGCCCCACTGGCCGGCCCCGCCTTCGCCGCGCTCGAAGACGTAGGCCGCGCCGGCATCCGTGTAGCCGCCCACATCCACGCCGTCCGCGCCCAGGACGACAGTCGAGCCGTTGATGGCGACAGCATAGCCGAGATGATCGCCCGCCTGGCCGGCGCCGGCAATCAGCTTCTGCACCTGCACCCATTGGCCGGCGCCGTCGCGACCCAAGAGATAGGCTGCGCCCTGTTTCTCATGCGCGCCCACCCTGGCCTTGTCTGCCCCCACCACGATGGTTGAGCGATAGATCGCGACCGATAAGCTGAACCGGTCTTCGGCCGCGCCGTCGGCCGCGGTCAGCTTGGCAACCTGCCCCCAGTGATCCGGCCCGCCGGCGTCGCGCTCAAAGACGTAGGCCGCGCCCTGGTCCGCTGCGCTGTTCACGTCGGCGTGATAGGCCCCCACCACGATGGTCGCGCCATATATGGCGACCGACCAACCGAACTGATCGTTCGCCTGGCCGTCGGCGGCGATCAGTTGCTTGATCTCGCCCCATCGGCCCGGGCCGCCGGCGTTGCGCCCGTAGAGATAGGCCGCCCCCCGCCGATACATGCCCTCCACACTGTGAAACGGCGATCCAACCACCATGAAATCGCCGCTGATGGCGATGTTCTCGCCAAAGTAGTCGTTATTGGCCCCATCGGCGGGGAAGACCGGCTGCATCTGCGGCGAGATAGCGCCGGCGTTCGTCGCGCCGACGGCCTGGGGCGCGCCGGATGACGGCGCCGCCGGCGGGTGGCCGGGGCGTTCCAGCGGAGCCGGCGGTTTCGCGCCAGGGTCTTGCGCTGCAACCGGCCAGGCCGGCCACAGCATCATCACCAGAAGCGTCAGCAAGACGAGACTCGATGCCATGCCTGACGTGCGAGAAGCGTGCGGGTTGCTGTTCATAGACTCCATCCTACCTCAGAAGTACCGGTAATCTCACCATCGCCCATGCAAATGCAACATCAGCGACATTCTAAGCGCGAAACGAGGCGGCGTCAATAACTTATGGCCCTTCGCGCGTATATTCGATGCGTAACGAGATACAGTGGCGCGCCGGCTCATTTCGCCGCTGCCGCGCCTTACCCCATACCCCGTATGCGTATAGCCAATATTTGACAAAATCGCTAAAATCAGTACACTCCTATCAAGTTCGAGCATGAGACGGCGTGGAAGGTGTGAAGCAGAATGTCGCAGGAACAAACTCTGACCCGGTTGCGCAAGGTGGAAGGCCAGGTGCGTGGCTTGCAGCGCATGGTCAGCGAAAGCCGCGATTGCGAAGCGATCCTGACCCAGGTGATGGCGGCGCGCGCCGCGCTGGATAAGATCGCGCTCTCGGTAGCCGCCGAGCATCTCGATCATTGTATCATGGGACTGTTGAACGAGCCGGATGGACAGGCGCGCATTCTCCGCACCATGGAGCTATTCTTGAAGCTCAGCCCGGCCGGCAGTTGGGAAGACGCGGAAGAAGTCACCGCCGAAATCACAGAGGTCGGAGCGCCCGGCGCTTGAGAGCCGGCGCACCCCACGAGGAGAAGGAAACAATGGGAAAGCCAGTCGTTTTGACCGATCAGAATTTCGAGGCCGAAGTGTTGAAGGCGACCGGGGCCGTCATGGTGGACTTTTGGGCGCCCTGGTGCGGACCGTGCAAAATGCTCGGCCCGATTGTGGAAGAGCTGGCCGGCGAGCTGGCCGGCAAGATGAAAGTCACCAAGCTCAATGTGGATGAGAACGGCGCGACGGCCGGCAAGTATGGCGTCATGAGCATTCCGACCCTGATCATCTTCAAGGATGGTCAGCCGGCGGCGCGCCTGGTCGGCTTCAAGCCCAAAGCCAAGCTCATGGAAGACCTCAAG
>CAIQJD010000636.1 GCA_903872005.1 uncultured bacterium
ATCACGTGAACTACAGTAGCGCCGCTGAGTTGGCCTTCTTGCAGCAGCCGGCAGCCGCAGTAGCCATTTCCCAGGTGCAGCCGCCGGTCGAGAAGCTGGCGGTCGTGGCCCCGACGGCCGCGCCGGTCGTGGCGGCAGCGCGGCAGGCTGCGCCGCTGCAGGCGTCACAGCCGGCCCCCACCGACACGCCGGAGCCGCCGGCTCCGACCGAAACGCCCGTCCCGCCGGCGCCCACGGCAACCCCCGTGCCGCCGACCGCGACCAATACCGTCGTCCCGCCCACTCCGACGGCGACGTACACGCCCCTGCCGGCCGTTGCGGCCCAGGTCGCGCCGCCGCCGCCCCCGCCCCCGCAAGGCAACCAGATCGCCGGCGCGCCCCCCGCGCCGCCCAAGCCATCGCGGGGCTGGGATGGCCGGCTCGACTCGATGCGCGTGCAGGTTGCCGGCGTAGATGTGGCCCCCGGCCAGGCGTACTGGCGCGTCGTGGACGTGCGCTGGGAGAACGAGCAAGAAGCCCAGGGCAAGCATCACATCTACGTGGAAATGCTGGATGAGAACGGCGGCCGGCTGGTCGGCCAGCACGCCGAAATCACCTGGTCTGGCGGCCAGGATCTGTTGACCATCGAGAACAAGCCGGCGCCCGAATTCGGGGCCAACTTCCCGATGTATGCCGTCTTGGGAACCTATTCTGTACGCGGCCAGGGCCTGCCCAGTGAGACCGTCGTCGGCATGGGTATGGGAACACCCGAATTGCCGGCCTGGAAGATTCATACCTGCTTCTACGTGAAGCTGCAACGCACGATCAAGTAGTTCGCCCGTTTCTCGCTGGTGTTTCCCACAGCGCGGTGAGTTACACCCCGTCGGGCAGCGATGGCCGGCGGGGTGTCCTTGTGTCCATACAACGGCGCCGGCCGTCGGCCGGCGCCAGAGAGAGGAGATGCGTATGCCGTTAGTCACCACCAAAGAACTCTTCAAAGCGGCTCTGCAACAGCACTTCGCGGTGGGCGCTTTCAATGTGAACAACATGGAAGCGGTACAAGCCATTGTCGAGGCCGCGCAAGAGGAGCGCGCGCCGGTCATCATCCAGGTGAGCCAGGGCGCGATCAAGTACGCCGGCCTGGCGTTCGCGGCCGGCCTGGTCAAAATCGCCGCGGAGCAAGTGGATGTGCCGGTCGTCTTGCATCTGGATCATGGCACGGATTTCGACCAGAACGTCCTGTGCCTGCGCGCCGGCTTCACGTCGCTCATGTACGACGGCTCCAAGAAGTCTTTCGAAGAGAACATCGCCACCACCAAGCGCATCGCCGAGATTGCCCATATCGTCGGCATCCCGGTCGAAGCCGAATTGGGCCGCGTCTTGCAGGCCGCCGATGGCGTGACCCCCGCGCAGGTGCGCGCCGCCATGACCGACCCGGACCAGGCCAAAGAGTTCGTCCAGCGCAGCGGCGCGGATTCGCTGGCTGTGGCCGTCGGCTCGGTGCACGCCATGCAATCGGCCGAAGCGGAGCTGGACATCGAGCGCGTCGCGGCAATCTTCAAGGCTATCCCGATCCCCCTGGTGCTGCATGGCTCTTCGGGCGTCAAGGCCGAATCCATCGTCGGAGCCATCGAGAAGGGCGTCTGTAAGGTGAATGTGGCGACCTACTTGAATCAGGCGTTTGTCCAGGGCATGAGCGAGATGGTCGCCAAGTTGCCGGACGAGCCGGATTATCGCAAGCATCTGGGCAAAGCGCGCGACTATGTCAAGGAGCGGGTGCGCGAGAAGATCCGCTTGTTCCGCAGCAATGGCGTGATTGACTCGACCGGCGGATGGACCAGCCCCAAGACCCAGCATCGCAGCGCCGACATCGGCTCTCCTGAGTGAGTTCTTGAGCGCGTAGCGCCGGCCGCGCGGCCGGCGCCACGCAGTGCGCCTTTCCCTTCACACCCACCCACGTCGCCTGTGGGTTACGGTTAGGAGGCGCATCGTATACCGTATATGTATCGCGACGTGAAACACAAAGCATCCAGACCTACGAGGGGAGAAAAGAGCATGAAAATCGCAGTCTTGACCGGCGGCGGGGATGTCCCCGGCCTCAATGCGGCGATCCGCGCCGTGGCGCGCCGCGCCTATCAATTCGGTTGGGAAGTCCTGGCCATTAAGAAGGGTTGGGCCGGCCTGTTGGATGGCGACATCTCGCCTTTGACGCGTGAGCAGGTGTCGGGCATCCTGCATATCGGCGGGACCATTCTGGGCACCTCGCGCACCAACCCGCTGAAAAAGCAAGAGCACATGGATATGTGCTTCGAGAACTTGAAGAAGTATGGCATTGACGCTCTGGTCGCCATCGGCGGCGACGACACCCTGAGCGTGGCCAAGGGGCTGTTCGAGCGGGGCGCGAAGGTCGTCGGTGTGCCTAAGACGATGGACAACGACGTGGCCGAGACCGAGTACTGCATCGGCTTCGACACGGCGACCAACATTGTGGCCGACGCCCTGGATAAGTTGCACACCACGGCCAGCGCGCACGCGCGCATCATGGTAGTGGAGGTGATGGGGCGCGAGGCCGGCTGGGTGGCGACCGAGGGCGGCCTCGCCGGCGGGGCGGACATGATCCTGATCCCCGAAGTGCCGGTCTCGTTGGATCAGGTCGCTGAACATGCCAAGCGGCGTTGGGAACGCGGCAAGACCTTCAGCATCATCGTCGTCGCCGAAGGCGCGCACATCACGGGCATTCCTGAAGATGAGTCCGTGTCCGGCAAGCGCGACGCGTTCGGCCACATCCGACTGGACAAGCGCGGCCTGGGCGAAACCGTGGCGCGCGAACTGGAAGATCGCACCGGCTTCGAGACGCGCGCGGTCGTCCTGGGGCATCTGCAACGCGGCGGCTCGCCGACCGTCTTCGACCGGCTCCTGGCGACGCGCCTGGGCGTTGGAGCCGTGCAGCTCATTCGCGAGGAGCGCTTCGGCTACATGGTGGCGCTCAAGGCGAACAAGATCGTGCCGGTGCTGCTCAAGGAAGCGTTGGCCTATACCAAGACCGTGGACCCCGAATTGTACCAGTTGGCGGAAACGTTCTATTAGCGCAAGCGCCGATACGGGCGCCTGCGCCGCGCGCGAATAAGCCTCCCCGGAGCC